>CBFDDG010000052.1:0-15863 GCA_965603505.1 uncultured Phycisphaerae bacterium
ACCATCAGGGGCTCCGGGCCGGCCAGGTCGTCCGGGGCGACGTTCGGGTCCTGCAGGCCGACGCGCCAGTGCTCCCGCCCTTGCGGCGGGCGGCCGAAGCAGCGGATATTGCCGCCGAGATCGACCATGCCGCCGAGGGCCCCGCGCTTGATCATCGCCCGGACGCACTTGTCGACCGCGTAGCCTTTGGCGATTCCGCCCAGGTCGATCCTCATGCCGGCGACGGCGAACTGCACGGTCACCTTCTTTTCGTCGAGGAGCAGCTTGCCGTAACCGACCTTGGCCCGCGCTTTGGCGAGCGCTTCTTGCGTCGGGGGGTCGTCCGTCTCCCCCGCCTGGCGCCAGAGATCCACCAGCGGGCCGACGGTGACATCGAACGCGCCGCCCGAAAGCTCGCTGAAATGGACCGCCTGCTGCAGGACCTCGAAGGTCATCGGGTTCACGGGGATCGGCTTATCCGCGGCGTAGCGGTTGACCGTATTGAGCTCGGAATCGGCCCGGTGGTAGCTCATCAGGGCCTCGATACGCTCCTGGGTCTCGAAAACCGCCTCGATGCAGGCCCTCGCCTTCCGCTGCGAATCGGCGATGACCACGACACGCGAGAACGTGCCCATGACCACCCGGTAGCCGCTGTCTACCATGACTGCGTCGCGCCCCCGAACGCACACATACAGCAGGCCCAGCAGCACCATGAGCACGGCACCGACCGCGACGATCCGAATAGTCTTTCTCACAGAATCTCTTTCCGTTCGACAACGTGCCATTTGCGGTTTTGCGTCCATTACATCGGCCGAAGCACAATAGTAAATAGTAAGTCGTAAATCGCAAATGTATAATGCCCGCATGAAAGACAAAACGATAGTAACCATCGCCGATCGCGTTGAGCGGGAGTTTCTGCCGTTCGTGCGCCGGCCCGGCCGATACATCGGAGGCGAAATCAACCAGGTGAAGAAGGACCTCGCCGGGTGCGAACTGACCGTTGCCCTGTGCTTCCCCGACGTCTATGAGGTCGGCATGTCCAATACCGGCCTAGCCATCCTCTACCACGTTCTCAATCAGCTCGATCGCGTCGCCGCCGAGCGGGTGTTTTCGCCCTGGACCGATGCCGAGGAGATCCTGCGGCAGAGGCAAATTCCCCTGTTCAGCCTGGAATCCAAGGCCCCTTTGGGCAGTTTTGACGTGATCGGCTTCAGTCTGACGAACGAACTGTGCTACACGAACGTCCTGAACGCGCTCGATCTGGCGGGTTTGAGCGTCCGTCGCTGCGACCGGCGGGAACAGGATCCGCTGATCGTTGCGGGCGGCGGCATGGCGAACTGTTGCGAGCCGATGGCGGAGTTCGTCGATCTGTTCGTTCTCGGCGACGGGGAGCAGGCAGTCGTCGAGTTGGCGAATCTGCTGTTAGCGGGGAAAAGGAGCGGCCAGACCAAGCGTGAAGTCCTTCTTGAGGCGGCCCGGCGATTCGATTGGGCCTACGTCCCGCAATTTTATGGTTTTGAATACGACGGTCGGCGCATCGTTTCTTTCCAGGCGGACGAGGCAGAGGTTTCTCAGTCATCCGAACATGCACCCCTGCGGACGCGATTTCGAAACGCCGTGGTGGACGATTTCGAGAGCGCGGCCGTGCCGGTGCGGCCGATCGTGCCGTTTGTCGAGGCCGTGCATGAAAGAGTGAGCATCGAGATCATGCGGGGCTGCCCGGGCCGTTGCCGGTTCTGCCAGGCCAGCTATTGCCGACGGCCGATCCGCTATCGCAGTGCCGAGAAGGTCTTCGAGTTAGCCAAGGCATCGTATCATGCCAGCGGATTCGATACGGTGAGCCTGCTGAGCCTGTCCACGGCAGATTACCCGCATCTGGAGGAGCTGGTTCGGTCGCTCCAGGGCTACTTCGAGGATAAGCATGTCGGTCTGTCGATCCCGAGCCTTCGCGTGGACCAGCAGTTGAAGATCGTGCCGAAGCTCTTCACCTCCGTGCGCAAGAGCGGTCTGACCATCGCCGTCGAGGCGGCCAGCGAACGGCTGAGGCAGATCATGAACAAGCCGTTGAAAGACAGCGACCTCTGCGCCGCCGTCGCAGAAGCGTACCGGGCCGGCTGGCAGAAGCTCAAGCTGTACTTCATGGTGGGCCTGCCGGGCGAAACGCTCGACGACGTCAAGGGGATTGTCGAGCTTTCCTATAGGTTAGCCAAACTCCGCAAGGAAGTGGACGGCAAGACGGGCAGCATCAACATCGCCGTGAGCTGGTTTGTGCCGAAACCCCACACGCCTCTCGGCTGGCTGCCGCAAAGCCCGCGGGATTACTTCGAGCAGGCACGACAACTCATTTTGGATGAGAAGAACCGTCTGCATGCCAAGTTCCTCCGCTTCAGGTTCCACGATGTGAACCAGAGCATTCTTGAAGCGGCGATGGGTCGGGGCGACCGGCGGCACGCGGACATCGTCGAATCGGCCTGGCGGCACGGCGCTCGCTTTGATCTGTGGAAAGAGTGTTTCGACGAGGCCCTTTGGCGTGAGGCGTTCGCACGGTCCGGTCTCGATCTCGACGCCGAGGCGCAGAGGTGCTTCGCGCCCGATGACGTGCTGCCTTGGGAGCATCTCGGCGGGCCGGAGAGACCATACCTGCTCTCGCATCGCGATGATGCCGTGCAGGCCGCACATTCCGGACGACTCAGTATCGGTCTCGCAGGATCCGAGGACGCGAGAGACGCTCATCTGTGAAGAATCTGCATCTCTGTCCCTCGCAGGATTGACGAAGGTTCGCCCGCACGGATAATGTGCCTCCCCGCCCATGGCGTCTGAGCCATTTGCGAATTGGGATTAATACGTGTGTCTGACAAAAAGTTGCGTCCACCGGCGTAGCGTATCCATCTGAGCTATCGATGGTTCGCCCTGGCGGGTGCGTGAATCTGCATGTTTTAGGCAGAATAAGGGAATTTTCCATGACAAGGATGATTGTGTTGTTTGCCGCGGCTGCCTCTTTGATGATGAGTATGCCTTGCCGGGCACAGAGTGAAGCTGATTTGGCGGAGGAGAACGCGGAACTGCGTCGGCGCGTCGACAACCTGGAAGAGCAGATGGAGCAGTTGAAAGCGACTGTCGGCTCGACTCAGGCGGAAAGTGCGGCTGCGGAGCAAGCGCCCAAGCCCGCGGAAGACAAAAAGCCCCTCTGGTCCAATCTTGATATTCAACTCTACGGTTACATCAAGGCGGATGCCGCCTGGGACAGCTCGCGGGTGACGACGGGCAACTATATTGTTTACGTCGATCCGGACGGCGAGGACGACGATGAGTTCAACGTGACGGCCCGCCAGACGCGTCTGGGCCTGAAGATCAAGGGCCCGGATGTGGGCAGCGCCAAGACCAGCGGTCTGGTGGAAGGCGATTTTTATGGCGCTGGCGGCACGGAGAACAAGGCGAACTTCCGGATGCGGCATGCCTACATGGTTCTCGACTGGCCCGCAGCGGACCTCAGCCTCCTCGCAGGCCAGACCTGGGATGTGATTGCTCCCCTCTGGCCGGACACGCTCAACTTCACCATCCTCTGGGACGCGGGCAACATCGGCTACCGCCATCCACAGGTGCGCGTCACGAAGGCGATCGCTCTGAGCGACGGAATCGATCTGAAACTGGCTGGAGCCATCTCCAGGACGATCAGCGATGCCGAAGAGACCGCCGGCCAGGGCAGGCCGGGCGAGAACGCGGGCTTCCCCACCCTGCAGGGCCGGGCCGGGCTGACATTCCCATGGTTCGGTGTCAGCCCCACAACGATCGGCCTTTCCGCCCATTATGGCGAGGAAGAATACCCCGGTCATAGCGATGTCGAATCCTGGTCGGTGAACCTGGACGTGGTGCAGCCGGTGAACGGATGGCTCTCCATAAAGGGCGAGGCATTCATGGGCGAGAACCTTGACGATTACTTTGGTGGGATCGGCCAGGGGGTGGACAGCCCCACTCCAACAACCTTCCGGGCAATTGGCAGCAGAGGCGGTTGGGCCCAGGCGACCATGAAACCCTGCAAAGACTGGCGTTTCAACGCTGGATTCGGCATTGACGACGTGGATAACTCGGATCTGGCCGGCGCCCAGAATCGTGCGCGGAACCGGGCCGTTTTCACAAATGCCATCTACGCGATCAACAAGCAGACGGATGTCGGCCTCGAGCTTTCGCACTGGCAGACCGACTACAGGTATGCCGACGACGAGGACGACGTGCGTATCCAGGGGTCTCTCATCTACAAGTTCTGAGCGAGAGCAGCGATTTTTTCTTTGACAACGCCGAATCGTCGTCTTATAAAGTTTTTTTTATATCCCTGGCACCGCGGGTGTTCCGGCACTATCCCCTGTCGGGCGCTTCGACCACCGGCGGATCGACAAAGGGGAGTTGTTTCGAAGCTGTGTAGGGGAACAAGTCTACAAGAGAAAGAAGGAGAATACTATGGCCCAAGACAAAGCGATTAGCTCTCTGATGACCGAGAGCCGGACCTTTCCGCCGCCGGAACGCGTCAGCAAGAATGCCCATGTGTCCAGCGACGCACAGTATAAGCAGATGTGGGAGAAATCGATCAGCGATCCCGATGGGTTCTGGCTCGAGCAGGCGAAATCCCTGACTTGGTTCAAGGAGCCGACGGAGAGCCTCCGCTACACGTGGGATACGGCGGCCCGCAAGATCGAGCACACGTGGTTCGCCGACGGCCAGCTCAACGTCTCGTACAACTGTCTGGATCGTCACCTCGGCACCCCGGTCGCCAAGAAGACGGCACTGATTTGGCAGGGTGAGGCGGATGAGGCTGTCCGGAAGTATACGTACGAGGAACTGCATAAGGAAGTCTGCAAGTTCGCAAACGTCTTGAAGTCCAAGGGCGTCACCAAAGGCGATCGGGTCGCGATTTACATGCCCATGGTTCCCGAGCTTCCCATCGTGATGCTCGCCTGTGCCCGCGTTGGGGCGATTCACTCCGTCATTTTCGGCGGCTTCAGCGCCGACGCGATCGAGGGTCGCATCAACGACTCCGACTGTAAGATGCTCATCACCAGCAACGTGTCGCTGCGCGCCGGCAAGCACATCCCGCTCAAGGGGATCGCCGACGAGGCTTTGAAGAAGACCCCCACGATCGAGACCGTCGTCGTCGCGAAAGTCACCGACGACCCCTGCAACATGCAGGCCGGCCGCGATGTCTGGTACCACGACGAGATGAGCAAAGCGAGCGACCAGTGCGAAGCGGAGAAGATGAACGCGGAAGACCCCCTGTATATCCTCTACACCTCTGGGTCGACCGGCAAGCCCAAGGGCGTCGTCCATACCACCGGCGGCTACCTGCTGCATGTCGCTTTTAGCCATAAGGTCATTTTCGACGTTCATGATGACGATGTTTACTGGTGCACAGCCGATATCGGCTGGGTGACCGGGCACAGCTATATTGTCTATGGTCCGCTGGCGAATGGGGCCACATCCCTGATGTTCGAGGGCGTGCCGACCTATCCGGACGCCGGTCGGTTCTGGCAGATCTGTGACAAGTTCGGCGTCACCGTCTTCTATACGGCGCCCACGGCGATACGCGCCCTGATGCGTCTGGGTGACGAGTGGCCCGCCAAATACAAGCTCGATACGCTCCGGGTTCTGGGAACGGTCGGCGAGCCGATCAATCCGGAGGCCTGGATATGGTACTACAAGCACATCGGCCGCGAGCGCTGCCCGATCGTCGATACGTGGTGGCAAACGGAGACCGGTGGTATTCTGATCACGCCGTTGCCGGGGGCGCATACGCTCAAGCCGGGTAGTGCGTGCCGGCCTTTCCCCGGCGTCGATCCGGTCGTGCTGCGGGACGATGCGACCCAATGCAATGCGAACGAAGGCGGCAAGCTCTGCATCCGTCGGCCGTGGCCGGGCATGATGCGAACGATGTGGGGCGACCATGATCGCTTCATCGATACGTACTTCACGATGTTCGCCGATCAGTACTTCACGGGCGACGGCTGCCGTATGGATCAGGACGGCGACTACTGGCTGATGGGTCGAATTGACGACGTCGTCAACGTCTCCGGCCACCGCATCGGGACGGCCGAAGTCGAGAGCGCCCTGGTCAGTCATGACAACGTGGCCGAGGCGGCCGTGACGCCGATGCCGCATGAGATCAAGGGCCAGGCGCTGTACGCTTTCGTGACGTTGAAGGAAGGCGTTCACGAGAGCGACGATCTGAAGAAAGAGCTCGTCAAGCACGTCCGCAAGGAGATCGGCCCGATTGCGGCACCGGAGGTGATACAATTCGCTCCCGCGCTGCCGAAGACGCGTTCGGGCAAGATCATGCGGCGCATCCTGCGTAAAATCGCCGAGAACAGCACCGATAACCTCGGCGACATCACCACGCTCGCCGATCCGAGCGTCGTCGAGGCCCTGGTCAAAGGCCGCGGCCGATAGCTCCTGTCGTGAGGGAATCCCGCCGGGTGCATGATTTTCCGTGCACCCGGCTTTTTTTCGCAAAGGAGGCATCATGCCCGAAGAGAAAGTCATGAACCGCTGGCTCGTCGTCGTTGGTGGAGTGCTGATCCAGCTCTGCCTCGGGGCCATCTATGCATGGTCCGTCTTCACGCCGTCCCTGAGGGAAGCCGGCTGGTCGAAGGCGCAGACGCAATTCGTGTTCTCCGCCGGCCTTGTTTCCTTTGCCGTCGTTATGGTGCTGGCTGGTTATTACCTGATGCCCCGGCTCGGTCCGCGCAAGCTGGCGATTGCCGGCGGCGTTGTGCTCGGTCTCGGGTATCTGCTGGGCGGTCTGGCCGGAAAGACCAGTGTGCCCCTTCTCGTTCTCTTCATCGGCATCGTAGGGGGCGCCGGGATCGGCCTGGGGTACGTGGTGCCAATCGCCGTTGGGATGCGCTGGTTTCCGGACAAGAAGGGCTTGATTACCGGCCTGGCCGTGGCCGGCTTCGGCTTCGGCGCCTTACTGTGGGTCAAGCTGGCCGGAGAATGGGCCAACCTCATTGCGAACGTGGGCTTGAGCAGCACGTTCGCCATCTATGGCGTTATCTTCTTCGCCTTGGTCACGGTCGGTGGGATCTGGATGGTGTTCCCGCCGGAAGGCTGGAAGCCTCCGGGTTGGACGCCGCCGCCGCCCAAGGCCGGACAGATTTCCGCAGGCATTCACCTCACGGCGGACCGGATGCTGAAGACGCCGCAGTTCTACATGATCTTCGTTGTCTTCCTCGTCAGCGCCGGCGCTGGCTTGATGACGATCGGCCTGATGAAGCTCTTCCCGATGGAGGCGCTGCAGGCAGGCGGCATGGATGCCGCCGCGGCGAGTGCCGTGGCCGGCACGGCCATGGGCGTATTCTTCTCGCTCGCCAATGGGTTCGGGCGCATCGCGTGGGGCACCCTGTCCGACAAGCTGGGTCGCAAGACCTCCGTGATCGTGATGTGCGCCACGCAGGGCATCTTTGTGATCGCCTTCACGAAGATGGCCGGCACGCCCGCCCTGCTGTATCTCGGTGCGACGCTGATCGGGTTCAACTTCGGCGGCAATTTCGCGCTGTTCCCGACCTTCACGGCCGACACGTTCGGCGCCAAGAACATCGCTCAGCTTTACCCATTGGTGTTCCTCTCGTACGGCGTGGGCGGCATCGGAGGCCCCATCCTCGGCGGAAAGCTCGGAGACGTCGGCAACTTCCCGATGGCCTTCACGATTTGCGGGTTGCTCGTGCTGGCCGCCGCCGGCGTCACCGCCGTCGTCAAGCCTCCTACGGTAGCGACGGAGCCATAAGAGCCGCCTTCTGCCGCAGGAGGTACATCGGAAACTGAGGCATCGACACGTACGGTGTCACTTGTGACATTTATGGGCGAGCCGTATCCCACTCGGTTTTTTTCTATCCTGGCAATTATCAGGGCCTCTGTACTGCTGCCCTCCCCCACGTAAAACTCACCCCGGTTTTTCAAATTCCTGCAACGTCTTTGCACATGCCGCGGATTACAGGCCGTGAATGGCGAAGACGGTGACCTTGAGCGTCTCGATGGAGGCTTCGAGGGCCGGGAGAACCGTCTCGCGCTGCTCGCTTGTGACCCGGACCTGCCGGTCGCGCAATCCGCCTTGCCAATCCGTGCTTTCCAGCATAACCCCGCCGACAGTCGCTTCCAGGCCATGCTGCATGTCCTGCCCGGAGAGGACCGTCCAGGCCAACGCCCAGGCGCGGACCGTGTTCTCCACGTGGTATCCGCCGCCCCCCGTCATCAGAATAGGCCTGTTGAATCGCAGGAGGTGGTTGATAATTTCCACGTAGGCGTTGTTCGTCAGGTACAGGTGGGCCAGAGGGTCTCCGGCAAGCGTATCGGCGCCGAGCTCGAAGACAATCACATCCGGATCGAAGGCCCCAATCAGAGGCAGCACGATCGATTCAAAGGCAAAGAGATACGCCTGGTCGTAGGTGCCGACCGGAAGCGGGAGATTCACGCAGTAGCCCCGGCCCTGCTCTTCGCCGATCTCGTTCTCGAAGCCGGTGCCCGGAAACAACACCTTAGGGCTTTCGTGGAGCGAGATCGTCATCACGTCCGAGCGGCGGTAGAAGGCGTAGGCCACGCCATCGCCGTTATGAACGTCCACGTCCAGATAGAGGACGCGCTTGCCCGCCTCCGCCAGGATTGTACAGGCGAGGGCATTGTCGTTGATGTAGCAGAAACCGGCGGCCTTCTCCGAGAACGCATGGTGGTAGCCCCCCGAGGGATTGAAAGCCACATTGGCTTCGCCGGCCAGGATCATCCGGGCGCCAACGAGCGTCGCTCCCGCTGCGAGCGCGGCGTAATCGTATATGCCTCGAAAGATCGGGCAGTCCGGCGTCCCGAGCCCCATGCGAAGCGCATCCAGCTCCCACTTGCCCCTCTCCGCTGTCTTGAGGGCGTGCAGGTAGCGAGCCGTATGGAACTTCTTCAGAACGGTCCGCTGCGCCGGTACGGGGGGAACCTCGCGAATCCCCGGGCCCGAGAGCAGGCCCATCGTATACAGGGTCTGGCGGGTGCGTCCGGCCCGTTCCGTCTTGAACGGGCTGTCCGCAGGATAGCGGTACTTCTCGATCTCCTCGGAGTGAATGAATACGGCTTCTCGCGCGGACAATGTCGCCCCTATTCTTCGGGCTCTCGAACGCGAGATTCCGCGTCCGGGGACCCTTTTTTGTTGCTCAGATCGTACGAGATGTTATAGACATCGCCGTCGAATTCGACGTTGACGTGATATCCGGCGTTCTGGAAGATCGCCAGCATCGCCTTGTTGTCGGGGAGCACTTTGGCATAGAAGCTCTTCACACCCCGCTGCTTGGCGACCTGCGTGGTGTAATCCAGCAGGAAAGTACCCATGCCTTTCGCCTGCCATTCGTCCTGAACGACGAACGCCACCTCGGCCGCCCGCGTCTTCGGGTCCAGGAAGTACTGGGCCATGGCCACAATGTCCTCCCCTCCCGGCCCCGGAACGACGCCCACGATCGCCAGATCGTGCTTGTAGTCGATATTCGTCAACTGCTGGACGTCCTTGTGCGGGAAGGACATCGTTCGCATCATGTATCGCGTTCGCACCGACTGCTCGCTCAGCGAGTACAGCATTTCCGACAAGGCCGGCTCATCGACCGGCTTAATCGGCCGGAAGAAGATCTCCGTCCCGTCGCGCAGCGTGGCGTAATGCTCCAGTTCCTTCGGGTAGTCCACCTGGTCCCACGACAGCTCGATCTGGTCCTGATAGATGTAGTTCCTTGTTTTGGCCGCCTGGATGAGACCTTTGCGGAACTTGGGGTGGGCGATGTTAATGAGATCGAGGACGCGCTGGCGAATGCTCTTACCGTGCAGGTAGGCAATGCCGTATTCCGTGACGACGTAATGGACGTCGGCCCGCGTCGTGACGACGCCCGCGCCCTCGGTCAAATGCGGTACGATTCTCGATACCTGCCCGTTCCTCGCCGTTGACGGCATGGCGATGATGGCTTTGCCTCCCCTGCTTCGCGCGGCGCCGCGAATGAAATCGACCTGCCCGCCGATGCCACTGTAGAACTTGTATCCGAGCGAGTCGGCACATACCTGCCCGGTCAGGTCGATCTCCAGTCCCACGTTGATCGCCACCATCTTGTCATGCTGGCTGATGATGTTCACGTCGTTCACATACTCGGTGGGATAGAACTCGAAGAACGGATTGTTATCGATGTACTCGTACAGTCTCCGGGACCCCATGCAGAAGCTGGCCACGATCTTGCCGCGGTTCACCGATTTCTTGGCGCACGTGATAGCGCCGCAATCGATGAGATCGATGATCCAGTCGCTGAACATCTCCGTATGAACGCCGAGGTCTTTCTTGTAGGCGAGATACTCCGCGAGGGCCTGGGGGATGCGCCCGATGCCGCATTCGATCGTGCAGCCGTCGTCGACGAGCCGGGCGACGTTCTGGCCGATCTGACGAAGGGTCTCGTCGGGTTCGGGGATCGGGATCTCGATGATCGGCTCATCGCAGGGGACGAGCACGTCGATCGTATTGACGTGAAGGAAGCTGTTGCCGTACGTTCGCGGCATGCGGCTGTTCACCTGGGCGATCACATAGCGCGCGTTAGCGGCGGCAGCCTGCACGATATCCACGGACACGCCCAGGCTGCACAGGCCGTTCACGTCCGGTGGCGTCACGGAAATCAGCGCCACATCGACGGGAATCCGGCCCGTCTCAAACTCCATCGGAATCTCCGACAGAAAAATCGGCGTGTAATCACCGACTCCCTTCTCGAGTGCGTCGCGCACGTTCTCCGCGATGAAGAAGCTATTCATCTTGAATTTTTCGCGGAACTTCTCGTGCACGTAGGGAGCGGTACCCATGGTCAGCAGGTGCACAATATGGGCATCGTAAATATGAGTTGAGTCTTCCACTAACGCATCGACAAGATGCTGCGGCTGGCCACAGCCGGTACCGATGAAGATACTGTGGCCCGATTTGATGAGCTTCATGGCCGCCGCTGCGGTCTTGATCTTGTCGCCGTACTTGGCTTTCCAGTCGAACTCTTGCATCTCACTTCTTCTCTACAGTAATCCGGGCGTCCACCGCGATCGCCATCGTGCCCGGAGCACCGACAACGTACGGATTGACATCCATCTCTTTGATTTCGGGGAACTCTGTCACTAATTGGGACAGTCTCTGGAGCCCCTCGGCAATGGCCTCGATATCGACGCCCTCCTGGCCGCGCACCCCCTTCAGAATGTGATACGTCTTCGTGTTCACCAGCATCTGCTTGGCCTCCTCGGCAGTCAGGGGCGCCAAGTAGAACGATACATCCTTCAACACCTCCACCATGATCCCGCCCATGCCGAACATCATCAGCGGGCCAAAGTGCGGGTCCCTGTGCATGCCGAGAATCACTTCCTTGCCGCTCGTGCGAACCATCTCCTGGACGAGGACACCGAGGATGTGCGCCTCCGGCAGCTTCTTGGGAATCCGGTACATCATCAGATCGAAGGCGTCCTTGACTTCCTGCTCCGTCTTCAGTCCCACCTTCACGCCGCCCACGTCGGACTTGTGCAGGATATCCGGCGACCAGATCTTCAGCACGACGGGATAGCCGAGCTGCTGGGCGATGTTCGCCGCTTGGTCCGCCGTCGTGGCAATGGAGCCCTTGGGCGTCGCAAACCCATAAGCCTCGATGATTTCCTTGGCCTCGGCCTCGCCGATCTCCAGCAGTCCCTGGCGGAGGTGCCGCTCCACAATGCTTTCCGCTTTGCGGCGGTTGACAGAGAACAGCCGGACCACACGCTTCGGTCGCTTCCGCCAGCGGACATGATCCACCATCGCCTTGAGCGTCACCACGGCACTCTCCGGAGAGTCATATTGCGGGACATTGCCCTGTCGAAGGACCTGCAAGCCCTCCTCCACCTTCCTTGCACCGAGGAAACAGGCGAGCACCGGTTTGGTCTTCTTCTTCGCAATCCGGACGACGGCGTCCGCCGTTTCCTTCGCCTGCGTCATCGCCTGCGGCGTCAACAGCACGATCGCACTATCGACGTTCGGATCATCGAGCACCACATCGAGGGCAAACTCATACCGGTCGGCCAGGGCATCTCCCAGCACGTCGATCGGATTGTGGATATTGGCCGCCGGTGGAAGGCTCTCCGCCAGTTTCTTCGTCGTATCCTCCGACATCTTGGCGAATGTCAGCCCCTCTCCTTCGATGGCGTCTGCGGCCATGATGCCGGGTCCGCCGGCATTCGTAATGACGGCCACACTCGCCCCCTTGGGCAACGGCTGATTGGCAAACGCCTGCGCAAAATCGAACTGCTGCTCGATCGAATTGCAGCGAATGACGCCCGCTCGCTTGAAGGCCGATTCATAGGCCACCTCGCCGCCGGCCAGACTGCCCGTGTGTGAGGAGGCGGCCTTCGCCCCGGCTTCCGTACCGCCCGACTTCATCAGGAGGATCGGCTTCTTATAGGAGATTTGCTCCGCCTCGTGGACAAAGGCATTGCCGTCGGTGATACTCTCGAGGTATCCGGCGATGACCTTTGTCTCCTCTTGTGCGCCAAACGCCTGGATGATGTCCAGCTCGTCGATATCCGCCTTGTTGCCGATGCTCACGAGGTTGCTGAAGCCGATACCATTGGCATTGGCCAAGTCCAGGATGGCCGCCAGAAGGGCGCCGGACTGCGAAATGTATCCGATCGTGCCCGGCGTCGGTAGATCGCCCCCGAAGCTGGCGTTGAGCTTGTGCGACGGCGCAATAAGCCCCAAGCAGTTTGGACCGATAAACCGGATGCCGGTCCGGCGGGCAATCCGCGCGACCTCTTCCTCCAGTCTTCTCCCTTCCGGCCCTACCTCCTTGAAACCGGCCGTGATGATGATCACGGATCGTACGCGGACCTTGGCGCACTCCTCCATGATCCCCGGCACGAATTTCGCCGGCACAATGATGATGACGAGGTCGGGCGTTTCACCGATGGATACGAGGTCCGGATAACACGTAAGGCCTTCTATCGAATCGGCCTTGCGGTTGACCGGAAAGATCTTCCCCTCGTAGCCGCCCGCAATCATATTGGTCAGGATCTCGTAGCCCACCTTGCCCTTCTGGCGGGAGGCCCCGACGATAGCAACCGATTTCGGGTTGAAGAAACTCTGAAGACTCATGCCGCCGTACATCCTTTCTATCGTAACGCACACTCGAAAAAGCCGATAATCCTACTGAAGGCACCGCCTCACGGCAATCCTTTTCTCAGGCAGGTCCAAACGCCGGCGGGACAAATCAGCCCGGAGCCTCCCGCCTGAAGTGCTGGAGATCGTGTGACAACGACGGATTCTACTCGCTCATGGCGTCAGAATCCAGACAAAAAGCCCCACTCCACACATGTGATTCTGCGCCCGGACACGAATCTCCGTCCAAAGGCTCAGGTACGAAAACGGCGGGTTATCATGAGATTGGTGCCTCCGAGTTGACCGAGGGGCCAGGAATTTGTTAGAATAGAGGGGTCAGTGTCCGCGTCCGCATCGGGCACTGATGCGGACAACGATGTCGGACAACCTGTCGAAATTGAGGGCGATGACAACGTGAGCACTCTGGTACGAATCCTCCTGTTTGTGTCGGTCATTGGTGTATTTACACCCCGCGGGCGGGCTCAGGCCCCCAGCCTGCAGATCAATGAGGTTATGGCCTTGAACAGCAGCTTTGTGCCGGACCCACAGGGCCAGTACGACGATTGGATCGAGCTGCACAATGCCAGCGGACAGCTTGTCGATATCGGCGGCATGTACCTGACGGACGATCCGGAGATCCCCACGAAATGGCGGATCCCGGCGGATCGTCCCCTCTACACCAGGATCCTGCCCAACGGATATCTTCTTATCTGGGCGGATGGCGATATTGCTGATACAGGCCTTCACGCCGGTTTTCGGCTCAGTGCCGGCGGAGATCAGCTTGCACTCTTCGATATCGATGGTCAAACGCTGATCGACAGCGTGGAGTTTGACGAGCAAACCGCGGACGTTTCCTACGGCCGGGATGCCGGGGCCCAAGGCCAATGGCGTTTCTTCGCCACCCCCAGCCCCGGCGGTCAGAATGTCGGGGCTTACCTCGGTCGTGTGGCCGATCTCGAGTTCAGCCATGACCGAGGTTTCTACGACGAGCCATTCACGGTCACCCTGACCTGCGAGACGTCCGGAGCCAGCATATTCTACACGGTGGACGGCAGTTCGCCCTTCGACTTGAATCGCGGCATGCCCCTCGGGCGTCTCTACACGGGCCCCATCGCCATCACGACGACCACCTGCGTGCGCGCCGTTGCCTTCAAATCGGGCTGGATGCCCACCGGTGTCGAGACGCACACGTACATCTTCCTCGACTATGTAGTCACCCAGGCAACGCACCCTCTTACCGGAGGTCAGGTAACGCCGGCCGGGTGTCCGGCGAAGTGGGAGCCTGGGTCCGGCGACGGCGGCTACGGCAACTGGGCCTCGGGCGACCATGCGGGCGACTACCAGATGGATCCGGACATCGCGGACGGCCTGTATGCAGATACCATCCGGGAAGACATGAAGGCCGTGCCGACCATCTCCCTGGTGATGGACAAGGATGACTGGTTTGGCGATCAAGGGATCTATGTTCACAGATCCCAGGACGGGACGGAGAGAGCCGGGTCCTTTGAGTTCCTGGATCCCGCTGCCGAGGACGGCCTCCAGGTGAACTGCGCGATCGCCATGCAAGGAGGCGTCAGCGGCGGGGGCACAAGTTTGAATCGATGGAAATCCTACAAGCTCTCAATACGCCCTCGCTTCAAGACTGAGACAGACGATGGGACGCCCACGGGAGGATCCTCAAAGCTTGATTTCAAGCTGTTCCCGGACTCGCCCGTCGAGCGGCACAACACCGTGGTCCTCGATGCCGTGTTGAATCACTCATGGCTCCATCCCAGCAGCGGTCAGCGAAACACCGCACTGTACCTTCAGGACCAGTACGTGGCCGATCTCCACAACGCCATGGGGGGCCATTCACCACACGGGTATTACGCTCACATCTATATCAGCGGTCTGTACTGGGGGATGTATTGGATTCACGAGCGGCCGGACAACGCATGGGCGGCCGAGGTTTTCGGCGGAGATGAGGACGAGTACGACGCGCTCAAGCATAACAGCGGCGGCGTCATCAACGATGGAACCGGAGGCAGTGCTTCTGGGAACTACAACGCCATGCTGAGTGCGGCCAACGCCGTTAGCTCGGATCCCGCCAATGCGACCAAGTACCAAGCCTTGTGCAAGCTGCTCGACGTCGACGATTTCATCACGTACCTGCTCGCCAACTGGTTCGCCGGCAATCACGACTGGCCGCACAAGAACTGGTACGCCACGCACCGCAACACGCCGGACGGCAAGTGGCGATTCCACTCCTGGGATGCGGAGCACACCCTCGAAGGAGGCAACGACGTCGGCGAGAGTCCGTCCGATCTACATAACAAGCTCGCCAGGAATGCTGAGTACCGCATGAGGTTCGCGGACATCATTCACCGCAATTCCTTCAATGACGGCCCGCTCACCTATCCCGCAACGGCCGACTTATACAGGTTCCGGATGAACCAGGCCGAACCGGCCATCGTCGGCGAATCCGCCCGCTGGGGCGACAATCGTCAGAGCCGCCCGTACACGCAACAGGACTGGCTCGACACGCAAAATGCCAAGCTGACGGGCTACTTCCCGAGTAGAACCGGCCAGGTTCTCGGCTGGCTAAGAGACGCCGGTCTGTATCCGATTGTGGATGCGCCAGATTTTCAGATCAACGGGCGGCCTCAGCACGGTGGGCTCACGGCGGCAGGCAATTCGCTATCCATAACCGCCGCGGGCGGCACGATCTGGTACACGCTCGATGGAAGTGATCCTCGCCTGCCGGGCA
>CBFDDG010000053.1:0-15829 GCA_965603505.1 uncultured Phycisphaerae bacterium
ATGTACCGCTGGAAATCGGACGACTTGTCATTGAAAAGGCTGGGAATACCCTGAAATACTTCGATGGTTGCATCGACGATGTCCGCCTCTACAGCCGTGTCCTGACCGTAGAAGATATCGACGACGCTATGGAAGGCGTGTTGCCCGTCTCGGCGAGAAGGCCAAGCCCGGCCGACAAGACCGGCGACGTACTTCGGGATGTCGCCCTGACTTGGATGCCCGGCGAACATGCCGTCCAACATGATGTGTACTTCGGAACGGATCTGGATTCCGTGCGCGATGCCACTGTCGCCTCTGATGCTTATATGGGGCGCCAGAGTGAGGTCGGCTATTCCCCCGGCCGCCTGAACCTCGGCCAGACCTACTATTGGCGCATCGATGAGATCAATGATGGGCATCCGGATTCCCCATGGGCTGGTCAGGTCTGGAGCTTTACCGTAGAGCCGATTGCCATCCCACTTTCCGGCAGTTCCATTACGGCCACGGCTTCGAGCCAGGACAGCGCCGATAAGGGCCCCGGCAAGACCATCGATGGTTCCGGGCTGATCGGCGAGGCACATTCGCAAGACCCCAACGCGATGTGGCTCAGCGCGGAGGAGCCGAACGGCGCCTGGATCCAGTACACCTTCGACAAGCCATATCGGATGCACGCGGTTCAGGTATGGAACCATAACACTGAGCTCGAGAAGTACGTCGGATTCGGGATCAAAGACGCCATGATCTCGTACTCACTGGACGGAGAGGTCTGGACCGAGCTGGGCACTACAGAGTTCGCCCAAGCCAAGAAGACAATGGTGGAGCTGCAGGACGTGACGGCCACGGCGATCCGGATCACGGCGCAAAGCAACTGGGAAGGGCTCTTCGAGCAGTGCGGCCTGAGCGAAGTGCGATTCGAGTACATTCCCACGTACGTGCGCGAACCCGAGCCGGCCCCGGGCAGTGTGGCGTTTCCGGATACGGTCCTGAGCTGGCGGGCCGGTCGCGAGGCTGGCGTGCACGAGTTGTACGTGGGTACGGATCCGAATGCGTTGACACTGGCGGACACAGTGACGAACACCAGCTACGATGCCCAGGGACTCGACATTCAACTGCAGCAGACCTACTACTGGCGGGTCGATGAAGTCAACGAGGCCGAGACTCCCAGCCTCTGGGCGGGCGACGTCTGGAGCTTTTCCACGCCGGAATACCTGGTCGTGGATGACTTTGAGAGCTACAACGATGACTACGAGGCCGGTGAAGCCATTTGGCAAGGGTGGATCGATGGCCTGACGGACCCGCAGAACGGCGGCTCGCAAGTCGGCTATGGCGAGGCCCCGTTTGCGGAGACAGACATCGTAAACAGCGGCGACCAGTCCATGCCGCTGGGATACAGCAACACGGCAGCGCCGTTCTACTCCCAAGCAGACAAAGTCTTCGCAGTTGGTCAGGATTGGACCTCGGGTGGGGTCAAGGCGCTCGTTCTGTTCTTCTCCGGCGACCCGGCCAATATGGGCGGCCAATTGTACGTGAAGATCAACGGCGTCAAGGTTCCTTACGACGGAGATCCCGAGAATATCAACAGGCCCCGGTGGACCCAGTGGAATATCGACCTGGCCTCGGCGGGTGTGACGAATCTGCAGAATGTCACATCGTTGAGTATCGGTGTCGAGGGGAATGGCAGTTCAGGCACCGTATACATCGACGACATTCGGCTGTACCCCTCGGCCCCTGCGTTCCCGGAGGTCGTGTTGTGGTTGGAAGCCGAATCAGCTACTTCGATCACCGAGCCCATGAAGGTTTGGTCGGACATGCCCGATACTTCCGGCGGCCAATACATAGCATCGACGAGCGGCGAGATCAGTAAGGATAATCCCCCCGCCGAAGGAGTGGCCACATACACAGTCACGGTTCCGGGCGGGACCTATCGGATCATCGGCCGGGCGATCGCTCCCGGAGGAAGCAGCGACTCCTTCTGGGTCAGGATGCAGGGAGCCAGCATCGACAGGCAGACCGACCCCAGTGGTTGGCTGCACTGGAGCATGGAGAACGATTCCGAATGGCACTGGACAACGGTCAACAGCTATGACGCCGACAGGGCTACGGTGCTCTTCACGATGCCCGCCGGGACGTATGCTCTCGAGGTGGCCTATCGTGAAGAGGGCGCCTTGCTCGATGCTATCGTGATTCTGGAGGAGCCGTCAGCCGCCGAGCCTGACCCAGTGCTGTACGAGGAGACATTCCCCAACGGCCAGGGTGACTACAAACCGCTGGCCTGGATAGGCTGGGAGAGTTACGTTGGATCGGACGCCACCGAAGTCACGACAACCCAACCCGGCCACTACAACGACAACAATATCATTGTTGATTCGGAGGATAATAAGGCCTTTCACCTCAAGGGGAACATCGCCTTTATGTTCACCGAGGAGCCGGGCGTGCTCTCCCAGTCCGATGTGGGAGGCTTTTCGGCGGAGATCCAGAAGAAGGATACGCCGTTGCGGTTCGCGGTCCGAATAGACACGAACGGCACGCCGGGCGACGTGTCGGACGATGCATGGTTTGCCACAGATGCCGGTTACGAAGAGGGAAGCCAAACCACCGTTACTTGTACCTTCTCCACAGCGGCTTCCGACTGGCGCGATCTGACTCTGAATCCTGGTGCTGAGCTCTCTATTGCCGCCAGCGCCCGCACGGCAGACCTGCCGGCCGGCGACCTTACCGCCTACGGCGTCTATGGCGAAGCCGACGGCCAGATGAGAATCTTTAGCTACAAGGTGCTGTCCGCCGTTCCTTGAGGCACGGCCGATGGCGTTGTTTGGCGCCCGTGCCGATGGCCTGGGCAAGGCCCCAGCGACCTTGCCCAGGCTGGTCTGACAGCCTACTGATTGTGATGATGTATTCACGGGCGTAGATCCCACTACGTAAATTGATGGCGGGGCAGCAGGAGAATGCCGGCGTAGCTCCCTGCAAATGTCCTTAGCCGATGTGGCGGACGAGGAGTGATCGTTGGTTCAAACGAAAGGCTCTTTCTTTATGCACACAAGAATCATGCGAGCGTTTACCCTGATCGAGCTTCTTGTCGTGATTGCCGTCATCGCGGTCCTGATGGCGATCTTGATGCCGGCGTTGCGGCGTGCGAAGGAGCAGGCCCGCAGGAGCGCCTGCCAATCAAACATGCGACAGATCGGGATTGCGATCGCCACGTACGAGTCTGCCTGCAACTTCGATTTTCGCAGCGGTAAGAAATGGTATCATGGTGGGGGAACCGGCGACCATGGATACGTGTGGCAGCCGCAGTTCACCAAGGACCTTATGGACAATCGCATACTGTCGGATCGTAAGATCTTCTTCTGTCCAAGCGTCAGGAATCTGTCTTGCGCTGTGAACTACGGCGAGCAGGCAATCCTTCAGGGAGATTACACATCTTATCCGACTGCATACTGGGAGGAGAGTCCGCGTGACAATCCAGCCTTCTGGAGCACGCACATCTGGATATGGAAGAAGGAAGTGCGCGACGCCGTCACTTCGGTCAATCATGAATCGAGCGGCGCCCTGCTGTTGGACATGTCACCGGGCGCCTGGACCAAATTAGCGTTGTGGAAGGGCGCCTTGGGAGAGGCTGTGAGACAGTTGCGCATCATGCAGGCCGTCGAGCACTACAACGTCCTGATGAAGGATATGAGTGTTGCCAATCCTGCCAACCGGGACGCCGACATCAACCAATGGCTGTGGGGGACGGATTATTGGCCGGGAACGGAAGGTGCGTCTTCTCCTGTGATGTGAAGCTCCACCATGAGGACCTGTGATACTGGAGAGTGTATGAGAGCCGGATGGTTACGGATCAGTGGGATCGTGGTCGTCGCATCGGTCGCACTGGGATCGTCTTCTTCTGCAGGCAATTCGCGCATTCGAGAATCCACGAGGGAACTGCCCCTGGTGTATTCGGTGGATGTGGTGGTCGTCGGCGGTTCGTCGGGAGCCGTCGCAGCGGCCTGCGAGGCGGCCCGTTGCGGCGCACGCGTATTCCTGGCTACGTCCCGGCCCTATCTCGGCGATGACCTCTGTGCAACGTTGCGTCTGTGGTCGGACCCCCAGGACCAGGCCCGCTGCGCGCTGGCGGAGAGGCTCTTCGCAGGAGCCAACCCGCTGCGGCCGATGCACGTAAAGCGTACGCTGGACCAAGCCCTGCTCGATACTGACGTACGGTTTCTCTATGGTTGTTACGTGACGGACGTGCTTCGGGATGATCGCGGACAGATCGCAGGCGTGGTCATGGCGAACCGAGCCGGGCGGCAAGCGGTTGCAGCAAAGGTGATCGTGGACGCGACCGAATGTGCCACGGTGGCTCGGCTGGCCGGTGCGACTGTCCGCTCCCGGTCACCGGGGCCGCACCAGTTCAAGCGGGTTGTGATCGGTGGCGAGCCCCGTCGGAGCGAGTGTATGAGCGTTCGCCGGCTGGATCTGGACTGGTTCTCCGATGGCCGGCGGCACCCCGCGTTCGAATACAGCCTGGCACTGCCGACAGATGGCTCGTTCCAGTCGCTCGCTGAGATCGAGCAACTCGCACGCGACGCCACGTTTCATCCCGGGCAACTAGAGGCATCCGACACGCTCTTTCACGTGCCGCCGGAC
The DNA here is from genome assembly GCA_965603505.1 of uncultured Phycisphaerae bacterium. Taxonomy (GTDB): domain Bacteria; phylum Planctomycetota; class Phycisphaerae; order Sedimentisphaerales; family Anaerobacaceae; genus PLanc-01. The sequence goes on from CBFDDG010000053.1 coordinate 4,609, forward strand.
CGCCTGACGGCTGAGAGTGAATCAACCGGGGACTGGCCCGGGCCGGAACAGGCAAACATCGCCTCATTCCGCCCGGCGGGTGTGAAGCACGTGTTTCTCCTTGGTGGCTGTGCCGACCTGACTCGTCCCGCGGCAGAAGCGCTCTTGCGACCGGTGAACCTGATGGCCGTCGGCGTCCGCATCGGCCGGGCTGCCGCCGAAGAGGCCGCATCGCGCCTGCAGCCGCAGGGCGTGAAACTGCCCGGCCACGCACACCATGTTGTAACGCCCGGCGACATTCGCGAAATCCTGACGGGGGTACGCCCGACGCAGACGGGACTGCCGACAATCCGCTGTGAGGCACGCACGATTCCGGTGCTCGGCGAATATGACGTGGTGGTCGTCGGGGGCGGTACGTCCGGCGCGCCGGCAGGCATCGCCGCCGCCAGAGACGGCGCCCGAACGCTCGTGATTGAATGCCTGCACAGCCTCGGCGGCGTCGGCACAACCGGCTTGATCGGCAAGTACTGGCACGGTGTTCGCGAGGGTTTCACCAGGCAGGTGGATGAGGGCGTGAAAGAACTGGGCGCCACCGTGCACGTCGTCGGTAAAGCGGAGTGGTGGCGTCATGAATTGCGCCGGTCAGGCGCGGAGATATGGTCCGGTGCGCTCGGCTGCGGCGTCTGGGTAGCAGGCGACCGCGTCCGAGGCGTCGTCGTGGCCACACCGGATGGCCGCGGGGTCGTGGCGGCCAAGGTCGTCATCGACGCTACCGGTAACGCGGATATCGCTGCAGCGGCGGGTGCGCCCTGTGTTTACACGGGAGGCTCGGATATCTCGCTCCAATTGGCCGGTATGCCGCCGCGCAATCCGGGCGATTCCTACATCAACACGTGCTATACCTATGCCGATGACACCGACATGGTCGACATCTGGCACCTGCGCGTGTACGCCAAGGACCGTTTTCGTGCGGCCTATGACCTGGGCCAGCTCGTCGATACCCGGGAGCGCCGCGGGATTGTCGGCGACGCAACGCTGACGCCCATCGATCAACATGCCGCAAGGACGTACCCGGACACGATCAGCGTCCATCTCAGCAATTATGACATGTACGGTTTTCCGGTCCATCCGCTTTATCTGCTGAAGACGCCGCCGAAGGACGATGTGTTCCGCTGCTACTTGTCCTACCGGTGTCTGCTGCCTCGCGGCTTGGATGGTCTGCTGGTGATCGGCATCGGCCTCAGCGCACATCCCGACGCCATGGCGGCCGTGCGGATGCAGGCGGACATGCAGAATCTCGGCTACGCGGCCGGCGTTGTCGCCGCCCGGGCGGCCAGGAAGGCCGGACCGCTGCGCAGCGTTGACATCAAGGCGGTCCAAAAGCACCTGATCGAAATGGGCAATCTGCCCGCCGAGGTGCTCACACATAAAGACTCCTTCTCCGCCCCGGCCGACAAGATCCGCGAGGCCGTTCACGGCTCACTCGACGACCATACTGCTCTTGCCATGATCCTTGCGCATCCGGAGCAATCGCTGCCGGAATTGCGTGTGGCTTATGCACGTGCGGATAACCCTGTGAAATTGCAGTACGCCCGCATTCTGGCTGTGATGGGTGATGGCACAGGGATCGTGACGCTGCTTGAAGCCGTGCACAGCCTGTCCTGGGACAGTGGCTCGAATATTGCCGCGTTCGGCAACCAGGGCGCCGACTACAGCCGCGTGGACGCTCTGATCATCGCACTGGGGTACACTCGCGATACACGGGCCCTGCCGGCCATTTTGGAGAAGGCCCGCCAATTAGGACCGGATCAGCCGCTCTCACATTTCCGTGCCCTGGCCATCGCGATGGAATCGATTGGCGATCCCTCCGCCACGGAACCGCTTGCCGAACTCCTGAAGAAGCCGGGTATGATGGGCCACGCAATCACGACGCTGTCCGAGGCCCGGCGCATCCTCGGTGAAGAACAACAGGGCAAAGGCCGCACCGCGCAGTCCGTGAATCCCGCCGTCCGCGAGATCGTTCTGGCGCGGGCCCTCTATCGCTGCGGCGACCGGCAAGGCCTCGCCGAGAGCATCCTGCGCCAATACGTGCAAGACCTGCGCGGCCACTTCGCCCGCCATGCCCAGGCCGTCCTCAGCGCAGGCGACCCCGAATAGCCTTTGGTGGATTTAGCTTGCCATGACTGGGGTCTGAGCCAGTGAACGCAACCGTGCAACAGGTCTCAACAAGAAAGAAGAAGCAGCAGAAAGAATGGAGATGCTACTACTGCAGAATGCTACTCTAACCGCTGCCATCCTGATGATATGGCTGGGCGCGTATTCCCACCCCGCCACGGCGGCACAGAGCGGGGGCATGACTCAACGTTTTCTCGACACTCTCCAGGGCACACTGCACTTCGACTCCCCGGATCTCGATCTCTGCCCGCATTACTCGTGGTTCGGCGTTTCCAAGCGCGAGAAGCTCGGCATTGAGAATGTGAGACTCTACTACAGCAGAGCCTCGCCGCTGCTTGCGTCGGAGTTCCTCACCTTTGAGGTCAGCCACGGAAGTGACGTCTCAGTGAAGACGAAGACCAGGGTCGATCTCCCGCTGGAGATTCAAGAACAGGGAGAATACGGCTTTACGGGCGTCACGGCCTTCGCCGATAGGGACATTGTCTGCTACCATGCCAGGCTCGACCCTGACGCCGGGGCAACCGGGGTGACGGCAACGATACGGATTGCCGCAACGAGGCCGCCGTTCACACGTCGCGTGACGTATGACCCGAGCGCAAGACTCCTTACCCTGAGAACTCGTCTTCCCAGGGTCGATGTTCGCGACCCGGCCCCGGACCATCCATTCGCCGTCTGCATGATCTTGCCGGAGGCTTTCGATCCGCCCACGAGTCCGATTGCGGCCGATACGGACGAAGCTGTCCGGATCACCTTTTCAGCCGGCGCCGACGCTCTCGCCGCCGAGCACACGTTTATTGTGGGGATCGGAGAAGGCCAGACCGCGAAGGAGATCGAGGCGCGGGTGCGCCACGCGGCGACGATAACGTCAAAGGACTCGCGCGCCGCTTCCCACCGCTGGCTCGCAAAGTCCCTCGACGAGCTCACATTCGAGGGAGTTCCCAAAAACCTTCGACTTCATTACGCCAAGGCGATTTACCAGATCCTGAGCAACACGAAGGCGCCGAGGGGCAGGTTGAAACATCCGGCCAACTATCCCGCCAGAAGCGTTTATGCCACTCAGTTCCTGCAGGACGCATGCTTCGCGAGTATCGCAGTCGCGCAGTTCAACCAGGAGCTCGCGGAGGGTTACCTTCTCAATACTTGCGAGAATCAGGAACCTGACGGCAAGATGCCCCAGTTCGTCTGCGCAACCTGGAACCGTCCCGGCGCATCCCAGCCGCCGCTCCTCGGATGGGCCGCCTGGCGGCTCTACGAGCAGTTCGGCAACAAGAAGCTTGTCTCCGCGATGTACGGGCCGCTTGGACGGATGGTGGATTGGTGGTTCAAGAATCGCGACGAGAACAACAACGGCGTGGTGGAGTACAATGATCCGCTGGAGTCGGGATGGGATGACTCCCCTCGGTTCGACAAGGGTCGTATCGAAGCCGTTGAGCTCAACGCTTATCTAAACCGGGAGATGCGCATACTCGCGAAGATGGCGAAGGTTCTGGGAAAGCCAAAGGATGTGGCGGAATGGAAGCTTCGGTCGGCGGAGCACGCACAGAGAGTCACGGCAGCCCTGTTCGATCCTGAGTCGGGCGCCTACTATGCCCGGCTGGTGGAGCAAAAGAGTCTCCACAAGATACTCACGCCCGCCTCGTTCACCCCGCTCTGGGCGGGATTACCGATCCCTGAGAAGACTGCCAAGAGCATGATCGAACGATACCTGCTCGACCCCAATCGCTTCTTCGGGCAGTATCCATTTCCATCCGTGGCATACAACGAGCCGACCTACAAGCCCGACAGTTGGTGGCGCGGCCCGGTATGGATGAATATTGCCTGGATGATGGTCCAAACGCTGGATGCGTATGGTTACGAGAAAGAAGCGGAGGAAGCCACCAGCAGGCTGCTCGACATGATGGTACGGAGCGATGAGCTGTACGAACTGTACAGCTCCGCCGACGGCCGTCCGAAAGGCTGTCCCGGATACGGGTGGACATCGGCTGTCTTCATGGACCTTGCGAAAAGAGTCGGCGGGCGCAAAGAGGATTAGCCGACGGAAAGGAGTCGTGAGTCGGGCTTATTCGTGTCAAAGCCGATAAGAAGAAAGGCCCCGTTCAGCAGGGAAACCGTTATGTTCACCTGGCTTGAGATCTCCATTCATCCCGTGACCAAGGGAGTAGTTGAAGTCGCCCAGGCAAATAGCCGTCACTATAATCGCATAACAGTGCACAAGAAAACGCGATATTCATTGCTGAAAGTCAGGACGACCGTTGTCGCGTTGGTAATATGGCTGGCAGTGTATTCTCCCGTTGCGGCCGGGGCGACAAGCGAGGTGACCTTATCCCCGGAATCCGGTAAGATTCCGTGGACAATATTGATCACCGAACAAGATGAGGCGAGTTCCTTCAACATCGCCGCGCCCGGCTGGACTACTTCCCATCCCGGCTACGAAAAGGCCGCCGCAGACGAATTGGCATCTCTGATAGAGCGGATGATCGGAGCCAAGCCGAAAGTGATTGCGGTCAAAGATAAGTCCGGCGCCGCAAACTACCCCGGATTCATAGCCATAGGCAGGTTGGCCGTTGAGCTTGGGGCCTCTGTTCCCAAGAGCAGATTCGGTGTGGATGGAGGCGTGGTTGATATAAACGCCGACAGGATACTCCTGGCCGGTGAGACCCCTATGGCCTCATACTTCGCCATGACACGTCTGGCTGAAATGGCGGGATGCAGATGGTACATGCCCGGGGAACTGGGAGAGATTGTTCCGAAGCACGACAAGCTGACCTTCAAGGGAGGCAGGTATGAGGAGGTCCCGGCCGTCTGGTCCAGATATCTTTGGCTCAACGGTGGGGACGGCGGCGACTCGGGTTTCCACCTCTGGATGCTCCATAACAGGCAGTACGGCGTCCGTGTTCCGTCAGGTCATTCTTGGGCCGGCATAATGCCTGTGCAAAAGTACTTCAAGGACCACCCGGACTGGTACATGCTGCGCGACGGGGAACGGATACCCTCCATGCTGTGCACCTCCAATGAGCAAATGACCGAAGAGTTCATCAAGAACTACAAGAGCCGCATCAAGAGCAATCCTAACAACATATGGTACTCGCTCTCTCAGGACGATGGCGTCCGCTTCTGTGAGTGTCCGAACTGCAGGGCCCTTGATCCGGGGGCTGTGGATGTAACCATGCCAAGCGTCCCGCAGATCACCGACCGCCTAGTCAACTTCTACAATAAAGTCGTGACGGAACTGGTGAAGGAATATCCTGACAAGTACTTCGCATTCCTGGCTTATATGGGTTCCGTCGCGCCACCCCGAAGGGAGAAGCTGCACCCTCACCTGATGCCTGTGATCGCTCCCTATTTTTTCTCACGCTACCACGCAATCGGCTCACCCAGATCGGAGACGATGCAAGCGCTTCAGGAGTACATCGGAGACTGGAGCAAATGCTCGGAGAACCTCGGCTATTACAGTTGGGCTTTCAACCTGGACGATCTCATATCGCCCTACACGCGGGAGACCCAGACCCGCCACGATATGCCGTTCCTCGTCCGGAATAACACCGGGATGGTGTGTATGGAGACAGTAAACGTCTGGCAGAATCTTCTGCCCTATTACTACCTGCTCGCCAAAATGAATATTGATCCAAACGTTGACTCTGATGCCGTGGTCGACGACTTCTACAAGAACTTTTTCGGCCCGGCGTCGTCCGATATGAAAGCCTACATGGACATGTTGGACAGGGCGTACTCCGGCCAGGACTATGAGGTCGGTGGACAGTGGGTGGTGCCGATCGTCTTCAAGCCTGAGTTCATGAAGAAGGCGGATCAGTATCTGTCCTCTGCCGAAAGGAAGACGGCGGGAGACAAAATTCTCCAGAAGCGCGTAGAGATGTGGCGGTTCGGCTACGACAACGTCCAGATGTTTCTGCGGATCATGAACGAGATCAACGAGTGCGAGTTCCAAAAGGCCTCCGATGACGCCGAAGGATTCACCAGGCATCAGCAGGACATGATGAGCAAGAACCCGTACGCCGTCTCGCAGCACAGCTTCGCCTACTCCTGGAAGGTCCTCTGGAAAGACCACATCGACTACTGCGCCCGGAAGTTAAAGGGCGGCAGGATCATCTACAAGTTCCCCGACCAGTGGTATGCCTTCCCCGACTACTCGGGCATAGGGAAGGTAGGGAAGGTAGGGAAGGTGTACGGCCCGGAGTTTCCTCTGACCAGATGGACAAGGCTGAAGACCTACAGCGAGACGATAGGTCAACAGAAGCTGAACTTGTTCAGAGGAACCATCTGGTACAGGGACAATTTCGAGTTGAGCCAGGCAGACCTGGGCGAGAGACTCCATCTGCTCTTCGCCGGGGCAGGCAATAACATCACCGTCTACATCAATGGTAAACAGGCGGCCCCTCCGACGTATGAACTCTTCGTGGCCGTCGATCTTGAAATAACCGACGTTGTCCATGCCGGCGAGAACATTGTTGTCTGCTCCGTCGACAATTCCGACCAGCCCAACACTGGCGTTGGTGGGTTGATGCACCCGGTGGTCCTGTACGTTCCGACGGAGGACACGGGGCAAGCAAGTAAAGGGAAGGCTGGCGGCCATGAGCCGCGACTTGGCGATCTCGATGGCGATGATAACCCGGCCGTGCCGGAAGAATAGTCTATCTCTCTGCCGGGCATGGGGGCGTTTCCAAGAACTGAAGTGCTGAATTGGAGGTTTGTTATGACCCGGCTAAAGAGTAGCCTTTTCGCAACGCTGGTGAGCTTTGCGCTTATCAGTGGAGGGGACCTATCGTTCGGTTCAGAGTATGTTGCTCGATTACCCTTTATCATGAAGGATGTGAAAACGGGTTTTTCGAATGGAGGCTGGAAGTATGACCGTTACACGGACCTGCGATCGCTGGATGCGCACACAAGTATTACCGTAGCCGACATCAACGGGCCTGGGATTATCACACATATCCATACGACGCGGCACATTCCGCCGGATGTGATGCCCCGAGGTATCGTTCTTGAGATCTATTTTGATGACGCCCAGGAGCCTGCAGTGCACAGTCCTTTGGCTGACTTCTTCGGCGATGGTTGCAATGGCCGGAGTGAGAACTTCAGCTCCTTGCTGATTGAATGCGCGCCCTGGAGCTATAACTGCTACTTCCCCATGCCCTTCAAGGAAGGAGCCAAGGTCGTTCTTCGCAACGATACCGACAAGAATGCCATGAACTACTCCTATGTGGAATGGGAGACATTACCGGAATGGAAACCAGACATGGGTTATTTCCATGCTACTTATAACCGACAACTGTTCCAGCTTACCAAGCACACCGATAAGACCATGTTTGAAGTCAAAGGCTGCGGGCACATCATCGGGCGACAATACAGTGTGTCCAGCAACGAACAGATTTTTGAGAGTTTCGGTTTCATCATGGAGGGCAACAACGAGATCGACATCGATGGGCGCAAGAGAGCCGTCGATTATCTGGGGACGGAGGACTCTTTTACCTTCAGTTGGGGTTTTCGGGAACACTTCGCTGGATTGCGCGCGGGAATGCCCCTGGTCAAGGTTGACGATGGAACCAATCTGCTATCCATCTATCGCTTTCACGAGCACATGCCCATCCGCTTCAACAAAGAGCTGCGCTGGCATATCAACTGGCAGCAGGAGAAGGGGTTTGCGGCCCGACCGGATTGGGATATTGCCGTGGGCGATGACGGCTGCTGGGTGGACTACGCCACCGTGTACTATTGGTACCAGGACAAGCCCGGGGGATTCAAGCATAGTTCTTTACTTCCGGTAGCTGAGCGGATGAAGGTGTTGTCAAGGCATTCGAAAAACCATGTCGCCAATATGGATGAAGTCTTGAAGACCGATATTGAGGTTGATCCACAATTGGTCAATACCTTCTCCAGGCCGGAGGATATGAAAAGGGTAACCATTCGAAATACTTTCACCGATACCTATCCGCTTCATATCGACAAGCCCGAGCCCAAGGGCGGCCATCCAGGCAATCCCAACCCGGGCCGAACGGGTATAGTTGCCGTTCATCCCAAAGATGTATTCAATCCATGCGTAATATTGCGGAAGGTCGCTATTCCAATGAGTGGGAGTTGCTCACTACGCGTGGTTACCTCTGGAGATCCGTATGAGGCGGCGCACAACTGCGATTTCATTCTGCAAGCGGGGATCCATGATGGAAAGGAAATAGCGTGGTTCGACAAGGAAGTGATTGAGTCGGGAGTGGAACCATCGGAAAACAATTGGCGAACGCTCGAATACAGCTTGAAAGAGTATTCGGGTAAAACAGTGACTATAATCATTACCGTTGCCTCCGGAGGCCCCAATGGGCAGTGGGCCAATGAAGAAGCCTTCTTCGATGAGATAAGCGTGATCAAGAATTAGGAGTCTGTGCTAATACCGCACTTCATAAGTGGTGCGACTATGTAAAGGTTTGTGGCCGGGTAGGTCGATAATGAGTATGGTAAGGACTGACAAGGAGTTCACTCATGAGCACAGGGAGGTCTTATCATGCCATTTCCGCCTGCACCGCCATTACGACTGCGAGAGGGTGATCGAGAGCAATTGGAGGCCATGGTGCGCAAACGCACGCTGGCACGGCGACTCGAATAGATTCGTGCGTTTGGCCTCTCCTGTACGTAGCTTCTTTATTCTCGCAGAATGCGCCGGTGACTGGAATTCGATCTTGCGTCTTTCGCTGTTGATTTTGCGACAACGTAGATTCTTGCGACGCATTCTGACAGAAACCTTGCAGTGTGTGACTGTGCACGGTAGCTTAACGAAGGTCGAACAAGATTTGCAGCAAGGATCTGTGTGCTGCAACACCCCCCCATCGACATTAGGTAAGCTCGCACGCATGCGAAAGGCGCTGCAGCATGAGGAGCCGAATCACGTTCCCATCAGCGACTTCCCCTGGAGCAGCTTTCTGGACCGCTGGCGACGGGAGCTCAACCTGTCGTCTGAGGCTGATCCATACCGCTACTATGACTTTCCTTGGATTGTCACGGTCCCCAGGGAGGACCCGCACATCAAGCCTTCGAGATCCTCCGTGAGAGCCGGAACGAGGTGTTGGTCAAGATCGGCTTCAGGGCCATTCTGCGCAAACGTCTGGACCTGCCGATGCCCGGGCAAATGTCGTAGGAGACCGACAGTATGCAGCACTGTGGAATTGTCAACAGGCTTAAGCCCGGCGTGTTCCACTTGATAGTCGAGCCGGAGGAGCCGCTGGGGTGGAAGGGTGTCAATGTGCATCAATAGCAGATGGCATGGGCAATGCAAGATCAGCGGTGAAAGAACGCCATTGCAGACAGGAGATGACCATGGCAATCAAGTCTTCCGTGGAACGAATAGTGCCGTTGGTTCTCGTCGGACTATCCCTGGCCGGCTGCACAGGAGCTGGGGAAGGCTCGCAATCGAAGCTCAAAGTGTCTGAGCAATCACTGCGCTTTGCTTTCATTACTTGTTCCGTCAAGGGCAAGTTCTTCGACCCGGTGAAGAAGGGTATGAGCGATGCGGCCAAAATGATGGGGGTCCGATGTGATTTCCTTGGCACCGAGGGTGTGGACGTGCTGAAACAGGCTGAGATGGTGCGACAGGCCGTGCTTGAGAGGTATAACGGCATTGCACTGAATATCATTGACCCGCAGGCTTTCGATGAGGTCATCCGCTACGCCATAGATCGGGGTGTGCCGGTGGTCGGATTCAACGTCGACGATCATGCGACGCCGAACGCCCGCCTGAGCAGTGTCAATCAGAGGCTGTACGAAGCGGGCGAAACGCTCGCTAAACACGTCCTGCCCGACATCCAGCAAGATGCTCACGTTTTGATAACCATGCATGATGAGGGCGTGTCGGCGCTGGAGGATCGCCTGCATGGTGAGCAGGCCGTCCTGAAGACCAAGAACATTCAGTGGACTGTCATCATCACCGGCAATGATCCGATCAAGGGGGCGGAAGTAATTGCCCACACCCTGAAAGAGCATCCTGACATTCGGATCATTTTGGGGACAGGTCAGGCCGACACGGAAGCGGCAGGTAGAACGATTGAGCGGTCTTTTGCCGGCAAGGGGTATTGGTCGGCTGGCTTTGATCTGTCACCGGAAATCCTGCGCCTGATAGACGCCGAGTATATCCGATGCACTGTTGATCAGCAGCCCTACATCCAGGGCTTCTACCCTGTTATACAACTGACGCTGTACCTGCGATACGGCATTATACCTTCCGATATCGATGCCGGTGCGACGATCATCGACAAGTCCAATGTCAACCATGTACTGGAGCTTACAAGGCGAAAATATCGCTAATGCCGTTTGCAGTCAGTGAGGTTCATGGCCTGTAAAGGTTGTGGTAGGAATTTGACTGAGGACTATTACTTTCCAAGGCAATCATGTAGTTTCTGTGGCCTGATCGAGACGACGCATGGATCTACAACCGTATCGTGCGGCCGTAGGACCCACATCTCATTTGGAAGACGGACAAGGGCCGGTTGCTCACGATACTACAAGCCATTTCTCTCAATCATGCCAGCGACGCTGGTTGTGACAGAATGGACCAACCCAAGCCGCGAAGCGCGCAACAGGCGCGCCACAAGGGGATTCGTTTCGCCTTCGGCGCGGCTTCGGCTCCGCTTCGGCCAGCATCATAAGTCCTGTAGTGTAAAGGATCTTTCGCACATTTTCTGGTAGCTGTCACTCTGGTCGATGGGTAGAGGTCAATCTTCTGTTCCCTGGCCCCCTTAAGGGGGCCGCACGTTATCGGATGCTCACGCACTGGCGAGCATCGCTTCCTGGCGTTCTTGTTTGAGTTCCTTCAGACGGTCCATGTTCATATACCGCCGCGTACCCCACTTCGTGCCCGCGATGTATCTCAGTCGCGCTGCGGCCAGCATCAACGCACTCCGGCCGTCGGGGAAGCAGCCTACCACGCGGCTCCGCCGGCGAATCTCACGCATGATTCGTTCCAGCGGATTGTCCGTCCGGATCTGGCGGTGATGCTTGTCGGGGAAGGCGTAATACGTCAGCGTCTCGGCGATCCCTTCACGCACCGTCTCCGCCGCCGCACGCAGCT
>CBFDDG010000054.1:0-15336 GCA_965603505.1 uncultured Phycisphaerae bacterium
ACGTCAAAAGGTGTGTATTCCCCCAAACGATCCGGCTGCAGATATCCCCAGATGACGCTCTTCTCGTACTCGTTCAACGCCACGGCGTCATTCCTGCCGTTGGCGCGAGTCGCCAGGAGTTCGGTCTCATTCGATAGCCCGGGCTTGTTCCCCGGACTGACGGCCAGGGTCAAAACATCGACCTGGCGCTGGCTTTCCCCGTTGACGTTATTTGGGTCGGGATCACACGGGTCGAATTTATAGCCCGTGTTGATGTTGAGCATGCCGCCGTTGTCGATGATGCGGACCGCGGCGTAGATCGGCTTGCCTTTGCCCGAGCCAATGCCAGGCACCTGGAACCACCTCGCGTCCCCCACGCCGTCGCCGTCGGCATCGGCCGTGGTCTCGGGCGCGTTGATGTTCCTGATCGGATCGCGCTCCCCGACGACGCGGATGGGAACGCTGTTTGTATCGCCGGGCACCAAGCCGGCGACGTTGCTGATCTGCCGCCAGTAGTAATCATATCCGCTGGACCCATTGGCTACGCGATACGGCTCGAGTTCCGCGAGCCATGGGTTGTTGGCGTCGGGGAAGTCGTAGTATTCCTCACCATCCGTAACGCCCGGGACATCCGCGACCAGGATCTCGTTGATCTGCGCCATCACGGTATCGAGGGCGGAATCGAGTTCCCGGCTCGTTGCGGTCGCCGAGGTGGCCATCTTGTCGATTCGCGCCGTCATCACGAACAGCACGCCGACGATAGCCAACAGGCTGGTGAGGACCACCGTCAGGATCAGGGCCGAGCCCCCACATCTTCGATGGTCCGCGAATTGCTTCACTGATAACTGTATCACTCCCATAGTGCTAACCGCCTAAGACAATCACGTGCGTGAAAGTCCTGCCATTTTCAATGATGCCCCTGGAATCGTACAGGGTAAATGTGAACTTGAAGGCAGAGGGAAAGACGATACGGGTGCCGGAATTCACACCGACGTCGCGTCGCCATCGGATGGCGCCCGTCGCGGGGTCCTGCTCCACGCGCGTCGCGTTCGGATCGTTCGGATCCCGCTGTGCGTACTCGATCGTGAAATTATCGACGCCCCGGGCCAAAAACATCGGGAGGTAGTCCTCAGCCCGCACCTGGTCGCTGCGCGGGTGCAAGAACCACTCCTCATTCGTGGCGAAAGGTGGGTTGACTCTCCACTGCGCCAATGAGGTGAGGTAATACTCCTTGTGCGGACCGGAACCGGCGGCATAGATCGACGGATCCAGGCCCCCCGCCAATATGGTCTGGCGTCTCAGCAAAACCGTCTCCGTAGGCAGCCACTCGTTGTCACCCGGCGTGCTGCTGTACGAGTTGGGGTCGGGCTGTTCATAAGACACACAGGCCACATTTCCTACGACCGGTTTACCATTGTACAGGTTCAGAGTCTGAAAGTCGCTGGTCACGAAGAAGGCAATTGAATCTGAATTGACACTTACACGGCTCCCCCCCCTGAGCGGAGTAAACTGCCTTATCTCTCCCGCCCCTTCGTACTCAAGAACCATGCCCCTGAAGTCTCGATCCAGTTGCTCGGTGATGACGCGGAACTTCTGCATGATCTCCGCGTTCGCCAGCGCCAGGTGTCGCGAGTCGATGCTGACCCGGAAGATGATCCCGGCAAAGGAGAGAACTACGGCCAGAACCCCGAGCGCGACGACCATCTCAATAAGTGTAAAGGCTTTTCGCATCCTGTTTTCTCAGAATCTGAAGACCTTCTGATACACGGCTACAAGAGGATTTCGCCCCCCCGTAATCGGCGGAGGAACCACCCAGATCCAGCGTTCCGTTCCGTTGAAGATTCCACCTTCCCACACCCGGTCAAGTCGGATCCTATCGGGCTGGTCCGCATATCGCTCCAGGACGCGATACGTCTGCCCTCCCCTGTCATCGACGATGATGCAGCCGTCGGTGATAAAGTGCCACTCCGGGTCTCCTATGATCAGCTCATCGGGCTGCAAAGCCCTCGGGTCAAGCTCGTCTGTATCCGTCTCCAACCTAAGATGTACGGGCCGAGGGATAGGGGATGGAGTCGACGACCATGCCAGCTTGTCCTGCATGGGGAACCGCGCATCGGGCCCGACTTTTCGCGACACGAAGACTGTCACCTGGACAAGGCGATCCGGGTTGCCGGCGCCCCCATTCGGCAGTGCATTCAAGCGTTTGCAGATGGCCGCCCACGAATACTGGTTCGCAGGAGTATCCGCCGTCGAAGGGTACAGAAACTCCGTCGGCGCAAGCCCGTTGAGCGATTCGTATGGAACGTACGGGCGGAAGTTCGGATCAGCACGACCTGGATCAAGGTTGTACAGTCGAACCACGTCGTCTATCGTGTTTGGATCGAGATCATATAGACGAATCTTGGCGAAGGCCTCCTCGGCCGCCACCGCCGCAATAGTGCGCTCCGTGGAGAGCGTTGAGAAGTAGATGCCCGTCAAGAACGTGCCTGCAATGAACGTCAGCCCGATAGCAAGCGTGCCGACGGCCAGCAACGTCTCCATGAGCGAAAATCCATTCTGTCGTGTGTTGCCGTTCATAGTTCCGTCTCAATCCGGAGAGATCAGCCCCCCCGTGTAAGGACTCACATACACCGTTTCCGGCGCCAGTTTGCTCAGGTATCCAGTCCAGGCGGCCCCCATCTCGTACGCCTTCCGCAGCTTGAGCACCTCACAGACAACGAAGCCTGTGCAACTGGCCTCCTCGCCCAGGCCCAACGCTTGCAGCGAATCGCCGCGAGGGTAGTCATCCTGTATGAACCTTCCCCGCTGTACGAATGTTCTCCCGTAGAGCCGCCCGATGATGGTGTCCGCCACGTTGAATACGTCATCGAACGAAGGATTCGGAGGGACGAGGCTCCCCAGCGGCCGGTTGATCCCGTCCCGGTTGCGGACTCGAACGTTGTGCACCACCACTCTGCCCGAGGGGGCGAAGACGATGGAGAATGTAGTGGAATCGCTCAGCTCAAACGGCTCATCGATCTCCGCATCGTTCGTGACCTGCCTCAAGTCTATCACGCCGATCGTATCGGGCAGCTTGACCGGTTCCAGCCCCTCGACCGCCTTGAATCCGTTCGCCAGATCGTCTGCGTACTCGATGAAGATCATGTACTGCGGCGCGTTGAGCAGACCCTTCAACGGGTTCGCCGAATCGTCCGATGTGCACAGCCTCTGGAAGCGGACCCCCACGTACTTCTGTTGGGCCGCCGCCATGGTCCGCGCCGAGTTCAACGCGGCGCTGATCATGCTCTTGACGCCCCCTTCCGACTGGAACGCCTGGACCAGCGCCCGCACGGCCGGCACGGCGAAGCCCACCAACAGGGCGATCGTCGCGATGACCAGCGTCATCTCAATGAGCGTCAAACCGATTGTCCTGCGTGCTCGACCGTACATGGGTCTCTGTCTTCCAGTCAACGCGTTGTCTTATCATTGTCGCCGGCTTGAGGGGCACACACTCATCACCGGCCTCTGCTGTCGATGTCGTCGGCGGTGCCGAACCTTCTGTCCGGACCGGCCGAAGTCAGCACGGGGAAGTTCCTCCGGGTCGCCGGAATCGGCATCGGCGGAATTGCCGTCGGCGTCCCGGTCGCCGGTTGCACGTCGTAATAGTCGTACCGCAGCGTGGTCCCCCACGGATCGATCACCCTTGGAAACGGCTCCGGCAAGGCACCGTTGACGGAGATCTCGATGGGCCGACCCTCGCCGTTCTGATTCGTCACCATAGCAGGGCTGAGCCCCTTGAGAACCTGGGCCACCGGTGGGACGCGGGACAGAAAGAAATACAGCGCCTCAGCTCCGGAATACTCCACATATTCGCTGACCGTACCCTTCACGTGATTCGTGATCTGAACGCTTTCGGCGCCAAGGGTCGCCTGGAGCGTCGCCTGCAAATGGAGGACGAGAAAGCCGTCGCAGTCCGGCGGGAAGTCGAAGCCTGCGCCCGCATAGCCCCACGTCGGTGCATACGCATACCCGTAGTCGTGGAACTGCTCGAGCGCGCTGCTCAGCAAGGCGAACGTCTCCCGCAACGCGTTCTCTTTCGACTGCGTGTCAACGCGCATCGTGATACGGACGCCGATGGTCGCGAGGACCACGATGATGCCCAGCACGACCAGCATCTCCACGAGCGTCAGTCCACCATTATGTTTCGTACTCGTCATATGTTGCGCCTGCACAATTCAAGCAGGATACAGACCTATCTTCCGAAATTGCAGATATCATCATCCGTGCCGTAGAGCCCGTCCGCCCCCGCCGAGATCAACAGGTAGGAGTCCGGCCGGTACGGCCAGTTCCGCGCATGCACCTTGGTATCCCGGATGTACCCGTAGAAGTAGGTGAAATCCACCAGCGGGTGCTGCCGCTTCGTGCCCGAGTTCGCCGTATCCGCCAGCCTTCCAAGACCGACCAACGCCGCATTGTCCCTGGAGTTGTAGATATTCTCATGCAGGTTGGCCATATTGGCGATGTCGATCGTCTTGCTCGCCGTGTTCGCTTTATAATACAGGATCGGCGTCCCCGGCGACACCATCTTGCCGTCGCTCAGCGCGACCTTCCTCTCATTCACAGGGAACACGTCGCAGAGTACGTAGGTCTCGGGCGCCAGCGCCCCAGCGCCGCCCCAGCCACCGGAAGTGGACACAAACAACCCGTCCCGCAAGGCGCTCTTGCCGAGCTGGAATGCATTGGCCGTGTCAAGGTCCACGTAGCGGCCCTTCCGTTCATCCAACGTATCGGGAGTTCCGTCGTTGTTGAGGTCCCGGGTCCTGAGCGGATCATAGCTCATGTTTCCACCCGAGGCGTCGAGTCCATCGGCCCGCCAGGCAGAGTTCGGATGAAAACCGAGCAAGTCCCAGCCCATGAGCGCCTCGGCCAATTTCTGCGCGCCGCAGTAATTCTGCGGCCCACCCCCGGGCGCACTCAAATCCCACCAGTACGAAGGCGGGTAATCCCCGTAGTCGTTCTTGAAGGCCGCCAGCCCGAGCTCGATGGAGGTGAACTGGGCCCTCTGCTTGGTCTCCTTGGCCATCTTCTGCACCGTGTGCACCGCCGGCAGAAGCATGCCCACGAGCAGCGCAATGATGCCGACCACAACCAGGATCTCAATCACTGTCAGGCCTGACCTCTTCGTTTTCACGGTTATCCTCTTTCCATATTGACGATCATTCCGGTCATTTCTCCCGGCGGAAGCTATCGTCCCGCCAGTGGTCGCTGAAGACGGCCAAATCGAAGAAGTTGACGACGCCGTCCGAGTCCATATCGTCATAAGGGCTCAGGTTGTATTCGCTATCCGACGGCACTCCGAGCAGCCACGTCGCCGCCAGCATCATCAGGTCTTCCCCATCGACAAAGCAATCGGCATTGAAATCTCCGAGTAGGAATCCCCCGCCCCTGCAACTTGGCGTGCTCGATACGCATTCGATGGAATCCCAGTACGTATGGCAGGAGTCCATCAGCGCCACGTTGTTGTTGATTCTCAGGCCGAAGGAAAGCGTGTGTGCGTCGGACGTCCTATACCGGGCCTCGACCGGGCAGACCTGATCCAGGTACTCGCCTGCCGCCTCCGGCCCGTACCCATCCGAAGTCCACTCGACATTTCCATCAATCAGCACAACCGCGCTGCATACCGTTGGGTCCCACGGAAGAAAGTCCGTGGCGATCTTCACGTCGAAGACAATCCGATCGACATCGGACAAAACCACGTTCTGAGACACCACAGCCATGTCCCTGGCCTTGCCGATAGAGGGTTCCGTACGGATGGTCAAGCTGTACATCCCATCCGTGCGCCAATCCCGGCTAACAGACCCTGCGAATTTTGAGAACATACCTGAAGGCATGCTTACACTCCAGCCCCTCGGCTGCATCCATGCAATGTCATTGATATATCCGTCATCCTCGAAGCTGCCGTTGACGATGTCGCCGTCGGCAGCCTGAATCGTTCCTGCCATCAACAGCAGCAACATTCCCGCGGCACGATGTACTGCCGCCCTTGCCATACTCTTCTCATCCCCCGATCATTCCGGTGATTCCTCTAAGGTCCGACCACTTCGCCAGTTGTCGCTGAAGACGGCGAAATCGTACAAGTTGACGATGCCGTCGGCGTCCACGTCATCAAGGCCGGACAAGTTGTATTCGCTGTCGGCCGGCACATCGAGCAGCCACATCGCCGTCATCAGCATCAGATCGTCCGCCTCGACGAACCCGTCGGCGTTGAAGTCCCCGGACAAAGGCCCTTCATCGTCCGAACGCAACGTGCATTCAACGGCATCCCAGTGGCTGATATACTGCTCGAAGAACATACCCCCGGTGTTCATCCTCAGGCCCAGCGCCAGTCGATGGAGCTGCCCGTCTCTGTACTGGTCCGCGATCGTGAAGGCCTGGTCCGGATATTCCCCACGAATATCCGGCTGCGCAGAATCCGATTCCCAGACCACGTCGTCGTCGATCAGGACCACCGCCGTGCAGATATTCGGGTCCCACGCCGTGGATTGCTGCGTCGAAAGCTTCAGATCGAACATGATCTGATCGACGGGGTCGAGGAGCACTTCCTGCGAAACCGTTGCCTCCTCGCCGGCCACAAACGTCACAAACCAACTCGCCACGAGTTTCAGATTGTGGTCGCCGTCCGTGGGCCAGGTGTTCGTGACGTATCCCAAGAATTTGCCCGCCGGCACATTGGCATCCCAGCCGTTCGGGTCTCTCATATTTATGTCACCAATCAAACCGTCGGCCTCAAAACTGCCGTCCACGAGGCCGCAATCCGCCGCCCTCAGGCCGTGGCCTGCTGAGAGCAGCACGACAATGGCTGCAATCCTGACTGTTCTCATCACCCCTACCTCCTGATTGTCCGCGCTGGTCAACATGGATCCGTTCTTTCCTATTGGCCGATCCTATAGCCGAAGAGCGTCCCGGGTCAGTCGTCCGGTGCACTCATACACGTCGCGCATGTAACCGGGCAGAACGTTACTCTCTGTACTTCCACTCGTAGTTGCAGATGTCGTCGGCCGTGCCGTAGTCGCCGTCCCAGCCGGCGGAGAGCAGGATGTAGGTATCCGCCCGGTACGGTCTCTGCGTCGTGACGATCTTGTCGCTCCGCGTGTTCTTGTAGAACCTCTCCACGAGCTTAAACTGGTGTTCCGTTGACTCTCCTCCTCCCGGCGGCAGCCACGGCTTGCCGAGAGCGATCAGCGCTTGGTTGTCCCAGTAGTTGTAGATATTGCCCTTGCTGTCAACAGGCGTCGGCGCAAGATTCGGGTCATGAAAGTTGTTGGCCGTATCCGCCTTGTAGTACAGAATCGGCATGCCTGTCTTCACAGTGGACCGCATCTGCCGTTCGTAGACATCGCACAACACAAACGTCTGGGGCAGGAACGGCGTGACATTGGTGCCGTAGATGTCCTCCATTCGGTAGGCATTGGCGCTCTCGGCCGGCAGAAACGGCCCGCGCCGCGCCGCGAGGTTGCTGGCGGGCATCGGGCTCACAACAGGGTACAACTGAAGCGCATTCTGCGCATCCATCCCGTCACGGCGAAGGACGGAATTCGAATGAAACCCGAGCAGGTCCTGGCCCATCAGGGCCTCACAGAGCTTCATGGCGCCGCAATACGGCTCGCCCATCACGTCCAGCGCCGTCGACGACGGATAGCCGCCAAACTCGTTGTTGAACAGCTCAACGGCCGCGTTCATGCTGTTGAATTGCGCCTTCTGTTTCACGTCCGTGGCATAGCGTCTGACCTTGTTCAACGCCGGCACCATCAGCCCAATGAGGATCACGATGATGCTCATCACGGTCAGCAACTCGATGATGGTAAATGCTTTTCTGGTTCTGGTCTGACTGGCGGTCGGTTTCATGGCTTTTCTCCTTCACAAATACACGAAAAATAGGAAACACCGGGAACTCAGGATTACGAGGCCGCACTCAAGCTGGTGATCACCTGGATCATCGGCAGGAACACGGCCAGCACGATCACCATCACGATCCCGCCGAGTACGATGATCATGATCGGTTCGAGCATCGACATCAGGCCGCCGACGAGCACGTCCACCTGCTCGTCGTACTGGTCGGCCACTTTCAAAAGCATTTTATCGAGATCGCCCGTTTCCTCGCCGACCGCCACCATGTTGCTGACGAGCAGGTCCACCGTCTTGGAGGCCCGCAGCGGACCGGCAAAGGTGTCACCCTGGCGAATCGAGTTGTGGACGTTTCCGAGCATGTTGGCATAGACCTCGTTGCCGGCGGTCTCGCGGGTCACGTTGATGGCGTCGAGGATGGGCACGCCGGCGCTGATCAGGGTGCCGAGAGTTCGCGTCCATCGCGTGATGGAGACCTTGCTGGACAATTGCCCGACCACCGGCAGCTTCAGTTTGATGGTGTCCAGCACGACCCGGCCGGGGCGGAATGTCCGTATGACTCGGAGGAGGATGATGATCCCGAAGGGCACGGCGGCCAGAACGGCCCATCCGTACTTGTACGCGATCCAGGCGCTGATCCCAAGCACCGTCCTTGTTACGGCGTTCAGTTCGCCCTCGACCATTTCATGCAGCACGGTTTCGAACTGCGGAATCACGAAGGTCATCAGGCCCAGCAGGATGAGAAACGCCGCCCCCAGCACGACGATCGGATAGATCATGGCGCTCTTGACCCGCCCTCTCAATCGGATGGCCTTCTCCTTGAAATCCGCCACGCGAGACAGGATCAGATCGAGCACACCGCCGGCCTCTCCGGCCGCCACCATGTTCACGAACAGCCGGTCGAAGGCGCGGTGATACTTGCCCAACGCTTCCGAAAGCGTCGAGCCGCCCTCGATGTCGTCAGCCACATACCCAATGATCCGCTTGAAGTTGCCCGATTTCTGCTGCTCCTCAAGAATGCGCAGCGACCGCAGGATCGGCAGACCCGCGTCCTGGAGGGTGGAAAGCTGCCTCGCGAACTGCGTGATATACTTGACCTTGACCCCGGCGCCGGCCCCGCGTCGCCTCTTCGGCTTGCCCGCCGCCTTGCCGGCCGCCTTGACGGCCGCCTTGGACCGCACCTTCGTGGGGAAGTACCCCATGTTGCGAATCTTGCTGATCGCTTCCTTCTCGCTGAGGGCTTCGACCTCGTCCTTGATCTCGACGCCCTGGGAATCCAGTGCGACATACTGAAAGACAGGCATGTTCCTACCTCACTTTCCCGTCATCCTTTTCCGTACCAAACCATCCGATCGATTCGCCTACCCTTCGATCATCGTTTCTTTGGCGACTTCATCGATGGTGCTGATCCCATCAAATATGGTGGCAAGGCCGTTATCTCGCAGTTGCCTCATCCCCGCCTTCTGCGCCGCCGCACGCAACACGTTCGTCGAAGCGCGATTCATGACCAGATCGCGAATTTCTTCGTTAAACATCATGGTCTCGAAGATACCGGTTCGCCCCTTGTAGCCGGTACCGTTGCACTTGCTGCAGCCGCGGCCATAGTAAAACTTCTTGCCTCGTATCTCCTCCTCGGTAAGCCGCAGTTCGCGAAGCTGCGCTTCGTCGGGCTCGAACGCCGTCTTGCAACTCGTACAGATCCTTCGCACCAGTCTCTGCGCGACGATGCCCTCGATGGTCGCCGTCAGAAGGAATGGCTCGACGCCCAGATCCAGCAAACGGGCCACGGAACTCGGGGCGTCATTCGTGTGCAGGGTCGTGAACACCAGGTGTCCGGTCAGAGAGGCCTGGGCGGCGATTTCGGCCGTCTCGAGGTCACGAATCTCACCGACCAGGATGATATCCGGGTCCTGACGCAGGATCGAACGCAGGCACCGGGCGAACGTCAGGCCGATATCCGGCTTCATCTGCACCTGGATCATGCCGTCCATATCGTATTCCACCGGGTCCTCGGTGGTGATAATCTTGGTGTCGATGGTATTGAGCTCGCTGAGGGCGGAATAGAGGGTCGTGGTCTTGCCGCAACCGGTCGGCCCCGTCACGATGATGATGCCGTTGGGCTTGTTGACCAGTTGGCGGAACGCCTTGATGTCATCCGGTCGCAGACCCAGTTTCTGCAGGTCGAAGCTCATCTGGCTGCGGTCCAGCACACGGAGCACGACGCTCTCGCCGAACATTGTGGGCAATACGCTGACACGCAGATCCACCGGATTGCTCTGGACGGTCAGCGAGATGCGCCCGTCCTGCGGCAGCCGCCGCTCGGCGATGTCCAGATTCGCCATAACCTTGATCCGAGAGCTCAAGGCCGCCGCGATATACTTCGGCGGCGGGATCATTTCGTACAGAACGCCATCGATACGATAGCGCATCTTGTACTCGTCCTCGAACGGCTCGAAGTGGATGTCCGAGGCCTTATCCCGAATCGCTTGGAGCAACACGAGGTTCAGCAGCTTCTTCACCGGGTTCGACTCCGAGAGCTCCTTGAGCTCATCCAAGTCGATACTCTGGTTGCGCCCCTCGAACTCCGCCAGGAAAGCATCCGACTGAATCTCATCGATCAGTTCGGTGATATTCTCATCGCTCTGGCTGGTCTCATAGTACTTCCTCAGCGCGCTTTCCAGGCCGTCACGGTCGGTCATCTTCGCCGCTACGCTGAAGCCCATCAGCGTACGCAAGTCATCTGTGGCCCGGAAATTATCGACGCTATCGAGCACGACCGTCAGCTCGTTCCTATCCTTGTCGTAGGAGATCGGGACGATGTGATACGTTTTGGCCATCTGGGCCGGCACCTTCTCGATGACGTCTGCCGGGATGTCCAGCCCGTCGATGCTGGTGTACTCCATGCCCCGTTTGGCCGCCAGCGCGACTTGGAGCTGCATCTCATCCACCAGCCCCAGTTCGAGAAATATCTGTCCGATGCGGACATCGCCCCCTCGCTGCTTCTGGATGTTCAGGCATTCGTGAACCTTGTCCCGGCTCAGAACGCCCATTTTCATGAGGATCCTGCCCAAAGGCCGGCCGCGTAGCTGCTCGACCGGAGGTAGCTTTTCAATTGCCTTTGTCTTTCCCATTGCGATAAACCTCAAAGACCCTATAATCCACTACGTCCGTATTATAACAAAGTAAATACTTATCTTAAAGAAAATTACATATTAGACACTTGGTTAATGAGACATGCTGGAATCCCATGACAACCGGCGATAATCCCTGGATTTCAAAGGTCAGGGTGCTCTGAATCCCTCGCCCCGCCGGCGAGTGCGGCCAACGCTGGACGCCCGGACGACTATGTCCTCAGGATCGGTCCAAGATCCTCCAGTTCCTGGCTCGCTTCGTCAGCCTTCTTCTTCATTTTGCCCTTGGCGGCCGCGATTCTTGCCAGGGCTTTTTCCTGCAACGCACCAGGCTGACGACCTTTATCCAGCATCTCCTCAAGGGTAATCTTGCCGGTTTCATAGAGATCCCAGAGGTGCTCGTCCAGCAACTGCATGCCCAGCTTCTTGCCGGTCTGAATGCTCGAGTCGATGCGGTAGGTCTTGTTCTCACGGATGAGGTTTGCGATCGCGGGGGTAACGACCATGAACTCGTATGCCGCCACACGGCCCCGCCCGGTGGCCAGCGGGCAGAGGGCCTGACTGAGCACGGCGATCAGGTTGCCGCTCAACTGAATTCGGATCTGCTGCTGCTGGTCGGGTGGGAACACGTCGATGATTCGGTTGATCGTACCAGCGGCGCTGGTCGTGTGGACTGTGCTGAAGACCAAGTGGCCCGTCTCGGCTGCCCGCACGGCCGCCTCAATGGTCTCAAGATCACGCAACTCACCGACCAGGATGACGTCCGGGTCCATACGCAGCACACGCCTTAGGGCTTCCTGGAAACTCGGCACGTCGACGCCCACCTCGCGCTGGTTGACGATCGATTTCTTATGCGGATGGTAGTACTCGATGGGGTCCTCGACGGTGACGATGTGGCGATCGAAGTTTTCATTGATGTAGTTGATCATGCAGGCGAGCGTCGTCGTCTTTCCGCAGCCGGTAGGTCCTGTAACCAGAAACATCCCACGGGGCCGTCGGCAAAGGGCGGCGCAGATCTTTGGAAGGCCGATTTCCTCGAAGGTCATGATCTTGTTCGGGATCTGACGCAACACGATGGAGACGTTGCCCTTCTGTTTGAATACGGCGACACGAAAGCGGGCGGCATCGCCATAGGCAAAACCGTAGTCGGTCCCCCCCTCTTCCTGAAGCTCCTGCTGACACCGCTCCGGCGTGATACTCTTCATCAGCGCGGCCGCATCGTCCGGGTCCAGCACCTTCGTTTCAAGCGACCGAAGGTGGCCGTCGATACGGAACACGGGCGGCCGGCCTACGGTGATGTGAATATCGGAGGCTCCCTGCGTGACGCACGCCTGAAGGATGCGATCCATGTTCAATGTTGCCATCTCTGGTGATCCTCTACCAAGACACTTGTTTATTCCGTCACGACGCCCTCGACCTGCGCGCTTCGCGAGACCTCTTCCGGTGTCGTGATACCCTTGAATATCTTCAGAATGCCGTCTTCGGCGAGTGTCCGCATCCCGCTGGCCTTTGCGGCCTTCCGCAAAGCACTCGTCGGGGCCCTCTTGAATGACAACTCCCGCAGCTCGTTGTTCATCTCGATCATCTCGAAGACACCGAGACGGCCCCTATAACCCGTATTCTGGCACGCGCTGCAGCCCGCCCCTTTGTAAATGGGCCGCTTCTTGATCTCCGCCGGATCAACCCCCAAAAGTCGCAGATGCTGCGGATTCGGATTCTCGTCCACGACCTTGCATTTCTTGCAGATCACGCGGATGAGACGCTGGGCCATAATCGCCTGAATGGAACTGGCCACCAGGAACGGCTTGACCCCCATATCGATCAGACGGGTGACGGCACTGCATGCGTCGTTCGTGTGCAGGGTGCTGAACACCAGGTGCCCGGTCAGGGCGGCCTGAATGGCGATATCCGCCACTTCGCCATCACGAATTTCGCCGATGAGGATGATATTCGGCGCCTGACGCAGCATGGACCGAAGGATCTTGTCGAATGTCAGCCCGATTTCCTCCTTCACCTGGCATTGGTTCATGCCGGCGAAGTTGTACTCGACGGGGTCCTCCGCGGTAATAATCTTCTTGTCCGGCTTGTTCAACTCCTGCAACGCAGCATACAGCGTTGTCGTCTTGCCGCTACCGGTCGGCCCAGTAACCAGAAAGATCCCGTTCGGTCTCTTGATGATCCCCTGGAATTCCTCGTAGTTGTCCTGCTCGAAGCCCAGCGACTCGATACCGATATTGACGGCGTCCGGACGCAGAATACGCAACACCACGCTGGGGCCGTGGACACCCGGCAGGGAGGAAACACGGAAGTCGATGTCGGAACCGGCGATCGTCCGCTTGATACGACCATCCTGCGGCAGTCGCTTCTCCGCAATATCCATGCCGGAAAGGATCTTGAAACGCGTGACCAGCGGGGCCTGCATGTTCTTGGGAATGTTGTCCTTCTCAAGACAGACGCCATCGACGCGGTAGCGTATCCGCACCCGGTCGGCCATCGGCTCGACATGGATATCGCTGGCCCGCATGTGGTAGGCGGTATCGATAATAAGGTTGACCAGCCGGATGATCGGACCTTCGTCGCCGTCGTCGCCTGCTGCGGCCGCACGCATGGCTTCCGCCTGCAATTCGCTGCCGATCTCAGCCAGCTCGGAGGCCGTGGCATCAATGCTGTGCCGCAGCCTGTCATCCTCCTCCGGGTCCTTCGCTTCCACCAACGACTCGTCGATATAGGCCCGGATCTTCTTTGGATTGGCCACACAGCATTCCAACTCCGTGTTCAGCCGCAGCCGCACCGAATCCATCATATCGAGGTCCATCGGGTCGCTGATCACCAGCTTCAGATGTCCGTTGTTCATGCTCAGCGGCAGGATGTTATGCCGCTTGATAAGGTCTTCCGGAACGATTTTCGTAGCTTCGGTGGGAATGGTCACCTCGTCGAGATTGACGTATTTGAGCCCGAATTGCTTGGCGATAGCCTTCGCCAGCGTATCTTCATTGATCAGGCCCAGCTCCAGCAAAACCTGGCCCAGACGCTTATTGCTCGACTTGGCCGTTTTGATGGCCTTGATCAAAGCCTGTTTCTCAACGAGCCCAGCCTTAAAGAGGATTTCCCCTAAGTGTCTGCGTTTTTTGGTCATACCAACCTCATGTGCTGCCGACCATCCGGTCTCTTTTATTATATTCTATCGGACCGGAGAAGTCAAGGCATCATCTTCAACTGCAGCATGTTGAGGGCCGTTTGCGCTGCCCGTAAACGGACGGAGTTTCGATCGAAGGCGAAAATCTGCCGCGATATGTCCGTGCCATTTTGGCTGCCCACCGCAATATATACAAGCCCCACGGGTTTTGGTTCGGTGCCGCCTCCCGGTCCTGCGATGCCGGTTATGCCGATGGCGTAGTCTGCGCGGGCCCTGCGGCGTGCACCCATCGCCATGGCCTGCGCGACCTGCTCACTGACGGCCCCGTATTTATCGATCATTTCGGGGGGCACCTCCAGTTCCCGGCTCTTGGCCTCATTGCCGTAGGTAATCCAGCCGCAGATGAAATACCGGCTCGAACCAGGAATATCCGTGATCAGCTTGGCCAGAAGGCCGCCTGTGCAGGACTCCGCCACGGCGATCGTCTTGCCCATCCGCGCGAGGCTCTCACCCACAACTTCTGCCAGCGTCTGGTCTCCGGTCCCGTAAACGAGGTCGCCGAGCGATGCACGCAACGAACGTTCTTCACCTGCCGCCATGTCCTCCGCCCTGCCTCGCTCGGCCGCCGTCGCTGCAATCTCCAGGGTAATAATGCCCGCGTGCGTGGTGCAATTCACCAGTGGATTTCGCCCGCGGTGCATGGCTTTGCCAATCAATTCGGCAATCCTCGATTCCCCCGCCCCGAAACACTTCAGCCTCCTGACGACAATTGCCTGCCCTCTCGCAAATTGCCGCAACTCCGGCAGGATCGCGGCCTCAAGCATGTGCTCCATCTCCCTCGGAACACCGGGCAGGGCAAACAGCAGTTTCCCATCTATCTGGGCCCGAATGCCCGGGGCCGTGCCGACCTCATTCTCAATCGCGGCCGCTCCCTGTGGCACATGCGCCTGGCTGGCATTCCTCGCCGGCATCTCAACACCACGCCGCTCGAAGAACTGCTGCAATTTGCCGAGCAGCTCTTCGTGGAGCACGAGGTCCACACCGAGAAACTCGGCGATGGCCTGGCGGGTTAGATCGTCGTCGGTCGGGCCTAGCCCGCCGGTCAGCACAACGATATCCGCTTCAGTCATCGCCAGGCCGAGCGCCCGCCGGATCGCCGGTTCGTCGTCAGCGATGCCGCAAATACGGACGACCGGCACGCCGATC
>CBFDDG010000055.1:0-15002 GCA_965603505.1 uncultured Phycisphaerae bacterium
AGCAGGATCATATCCGGGTCCTCGGCCCTGGCCTTCTCGACGCCTTCCTTGCCGTCTGAGGCCGTGTGGACGTCGTATCCCTTGGCGTCGAGCAGGTTCGAAATTGCCTCGACGAATTCCGGATCATCATCGATCATCAGCACTTTTTGCGACATCGTTTGCAACTCCTTCATTTCGCGTAGATACTATCAATTGCCGTTCGCCTTGACCAGATCCGCGTGCGATTCGCGTTTCAGAGAGTCTCCCCGGGACCAGTCGAGCCACCGGCCCACCGAGGCGGCTATCTGCTCCATGCAGCCCCTGCAAGCGCCGGCCTCTTCATACACGCATCGCTTGTTCGGGTAAATCTCATACTGTTGGCGATACGGCGTCGGGGTAAAGTTCGGCATCAGCACGTTGGCCCCGACGGCCAAGGCCCTGGGCCGTTCATCCCGCCCGTGCAACGACCCGATCGCCGTGCTGGCGGGGATGTGCGCGTTTCTGCCGACAATCCGCGTCAAAGCGATCATCTTCAGCGTCATCGTCAGATCTCCCGCCGGCTCACCGGCCAATGGGGTCTGCGGGTGCGGGATAAAGGGACTCGGGCTGATCATGTCAAAGTCGCCCGTCTTGAAAAACCGGATATCACCGGCCAGACTCGCGATCGTCTGGCCCCGAAGACCGACGAGGGTGCCCGAGCCGGTCTGGTAACCCAACTCAGCCAGGTCTCGCAGGCACCGCAGCCGGTTCTCGAAGCTCATCCCGGGGTGAAGCTTTGCATACAGGTCTGGGTCGGAGGTCTCAATCTTGAGCAGATACCGGTCGGCGCCCGCCTGCCTCCATAGCTGATACTCCCGGCGGCTTCGTTCGCCGACGCAGAGCGTTACGGCCACATCAAGCTGCTCTTTGATCTCTTCAATCATACGCCGCAGCCAATCGGCATCAAGATGATCGTCTTCGCCGCCCTGCAAAACAATGGTTCTTATGCTCTCGGCGGCAATATGCCGGGCGGCGGCCAGGACCTCATCGTGGGTCAGATGGTAACGTTCGAGTCGAGCGTTCTGCCTGTTGAGCCCGCAGTATTCGCAGGAGTTGCGACAAATGTTGGAGAACTCGATGATCCCACGCAACAGCACGCCGTCGCCGACGAACCGACGTCGGACACGATCTGCAAAACCAAACAGCACGTCCAGTTCGGCCGGGGTCGTGACGCGCAAAACCGCCTCGATGTCCGCCCTGTCCGGCATACCGGCGGCATAGACCCTCTCCAGGATTGTCCGCATCTCAGCGCTCATCACCGCCGCTCTTTCGCCGCCTGCTTTCGATACTCTTTAATGATCCGCCCCATTTTCTTGGGCGTCAGATCGCCGTGAATCTTGCCGTCGATCATGACCACGGGCGCCAAGCCGCAGGCGCCGAGGCAGCGAGCCGGCGCCAACGAGAACAGCCCGTCGGCCGTCACGTCGCCAACATCGATCTTCAATTCGTCCTTGATAGTCTGCAAGATCTCGGTCGCTCCCTTGACGTAGCACGCCGTCCCCAGACAGACCGCAATCTCGTACCGACCCGGCGGCGTCAACTTGAAATAGTGATAGAACGTCGCCACGCCCCAGATGTGCGCGGTCGGAATCTGCATGGACTGCGCGATCTCGTCCATCACCTGCGTCGGGAGATATCCATACAACTCCTGCGTCTTGTGCAGGACCGCAATCAAATGCGACTTCGACCGCTCTCTTGTCTTGATCTCACCGATGAACTCGCGCAGCTCTGCGAGCCTCTCCTGGTCGGTCGTAGGGGCGGGTCTTTCCGATGTCTGAGTCTTTACCATGCGTAAGGTCCCTGTGAATCTCTAAAAGTATAGGTCTCTTTGGCCCGTCCGGGTCTTCTCGTAGTAACCCATGAATTGTTCATACACGTCCGGCATCCGATTACGAACCTGCTCGATCTCTTCGGCGATGATCTTCTCGCCGACCGCGATCGTCTCGGGACTGGCGAAGTCATCGAGCCACTCGCGGAACGTGATGACGGCGTTCAGCTTGCAGAACTGGCCCTCCCGGCCACTGCGCAGCAGGCCCATGATCTTCTGCCCGGTTCGTCCGCAGCGATACCCGGCCGTACAGAACGATGTGATGTACCCGGCTTCGGCGAGCTCACGCACGACGTCGTCCAGCGAACGGGTGTCACCGAGCAGGAACTGCTGTCGCTCGCCATGCTGGTTCTCGTCGAGCAGCTCGGCGTAGGCGCCGATTCCAATCCGGGTCGAGGCGTCGGTCTGCGTGCAACCGAGAGGCAGCACCTCCCGTCGCAGCCGGGCGTTCTCGCGGGCGGTCAGAATCATGCCCGTGTACGGCACGGCAAGCCGAATCACCGTGACCAGATGCTTAAAGGCCTCGTCACTTACCGTATACTGCGGATTCTGCGTAAACGGCGTGTTGTGGGCCGGCTCGAGCCGGGGGAACGAGATCGTGTGCGGCCCAACGCCGAACTTCCTCTCCAGCTCGATCGCGTGATGGAGCAGCCCCATGACCTCGAACTTCCAGTCGTGCAGCCCGAACAGGACGCCCAGACCCACATCGTCAACGCCGGCTTCCATCGCACGGTGCATACAGTAGAGCCGCCAGCGATAGTTGCCCTTGATGGTGTGGCTGGGATGCAGCCTCTCGTACGTCCGGCGGTGGTAGGTCTCCTGAAAGACCTGGAACGTGCCGATGCCGGCATCTTTGAGCACGCGAAGCTCCTCGACGGACAGCGGCGCGGCGTTGACGTTGCAGCGGCGGATCTGGCCCCAGCCCCGCCGCGTCCTGACCTTCACGTCCGCAATGGCCCGCAGCGTCGAAGCGATGTAGTCGATGCCGGATTTCGGGTGCTCGCCGTACACCACGATCAGACGTTTGTGGCCGATCTTCCCGGCCAGCACCTCGACCTCACGACGGACCTCGTCGAGCGACAGGATACGTCGGCTTGCCTCCGTGTTGCTGCAGCGGAAACCGCAGTACAGGCAGTCATTGACACACAAGTTGCTCATGTACAGCGGAGCAAAGGTGACGATGCGATTATCGTAGACCTTCGTCTTGACCGCAGCGGCTGCCTCCCGCATCTCGGCCAGCAACGCCGGGTCCGTGACGTGGAGCAGGCAGGCGGTCTCCTCCGGCGTCAGGGTCTCAATGGCAAGCGACTTCTGCAGAATGTCCCTCACCCGCTTGGCATCGAAAACCTGATTGGTCGCGAGGACCCGCTCGATGGCGGATGCATCGAGAAAATCCCGACCGTTGTCCAGATACTTCTCGATCTGCTCCGGCTTGATCCGATCTCTGATCCAAGCGCCGGTCGGCATGGCGGCGCTCTCTTTCGTTCTATCTGTTGCTGTGGTCACGTCAGTTACCCCCTATGTGCCTTTCACGCTCGGCGAGACGATTCCCTGCGGTGCCGTGGCGCGATAGTGCGTATGCAACAGTTCATGGGACTTTTCACTCAACGGCCGGCCCAGGAACTCCCTGTAGATCCTCTGGACCTCGGGATTCTCGTGGCTGCGGCGGATCGTGTTTCTGCGATCGCTGCCGTAGAGTGCCTCTGCCCGGGCCGCCAGGCAGTCCGTGTCGAGCGGAATGGAATTGCAGCCGGCGTATGGTTGGCCGCCGCCGCCGATACAGCCCCCGGGACAGCCCATGATCTCGATGAAGTGGTACTTCTGGGGCTCGGCGCGCGCGCTTTCCAACAGTCTGTGAGCGTTTCCGAGTCCATGCGCGACGGCCACGCGGACTTCCTTGCCGTCCATTTGCAGCGTGCCTTCCTTGATTCCGGAGAATCCGCGGATGGTCTCCAGTTCGATATCGATCAGGGTTTCCCCCGTGAACAACTCATAGGCCGTACGGACAGCCGCCTCCATGACCCCGCCGGTCACGCCGAAAATCGTGCCTGCGCCGGAGGACATGCCGAGCGGCTTGTCGAAGCCTTCGCCTCGGATGTTGACGAAGTCGATGCCGGCCGATTTGATCATCCAGGCCAGCTCTCGCGTCGTCAGGACCATGTCCGTGTCCGTCCGCCCGTTCGTTTCGAGCTCCGGCCGCGCCGCCTCGGATTTCTTGGCCGTGCAAGGCATCACCGCCACGCTCAGGATCTTCTGCGGATCGATTTTCATCTTCTCGGCGAAGTAGGTACGGATGACCGCGCTCATCATGGACATGGGCGATTTGCAGGTGGAGACGTTCTCCAGCAGGTCCGCGTGGAAATGCTCCATGCAGTTGATCCATCCCGGCGAGCAGGACGTGATCATGGGCAGCTTGCCGCCACCCTGGAGCCGCTCGAGGAACTCACTGCCCTCTTCCATAATCGTCAAATCGGCGGAGAACTGAGTGTCGAAGACGTAGTCGAAGCCGAGCTTTCGCAGCGCGGCGGCGGTTTCGTGTTCCATGTTGCGTCCCGGCTCCAAACCGAACGCCTCACCGATGGCGGCCCGCACCGCCGGCGCGACCTGGACGACCTTGATGGTGTCTTTGTCGTTCAGCCCTTCAAACAGCTCCTGGGTGCAGCTTTTCTCGGTGAAGGCGGCGGTCGGACAGACGTTGATGCACTGCCCGCACGTGCTGCACACGCTTTCGGAAAACGGCATGTTGTACGCCGGCATCACCACCGTGTCGAATCCGCGATGGGCCTGGCCCAGGCAATGCACGCCCTGGATCTCCGAGCACATCCGCACGCAGCGACCGCACAGGATACACTTGTCCGGGTCTCGGATCACACTTTGGGACGACAGGTCCTTCTCGTAGTGCTTGCGCTCGCCGGCAAAGTGACGATGGCGAATGCCCATCGCGTAGGCCAGCCGCTGCAATTCGCAGTTCCCGTCGCGCTCGCACGTGTGGCAGTCCTCGGGGTGGTTGTCCAGGAGCAGCTCGACGATATCGCGGCGAGCGCGGCGGACTTCCTTGCTGTTGGTGCGGATCTTCATGCCCTCGGCCACGGGATAGCAGCACGAGGCCACGAAATTCCTCATCCCTTCCACCTCGACGATGCAGACGCGACACGCGCCCTCGATGGAGAGCTTCGGGTGATAGCAGAGCCGGGGGATGTGGTAGCCGCACTTGTCGGCCGCCTGCATGACCGTCTGCCCGGGATCAACCTTGTACTCCTTGCCGTTTATCGTAATCGTGATCTTCTTGTCGTTCACCATGATTGATCCTCAAACCTTCGCGATGGCCTCAAACTTGCAGGTGTTGAAGCACATGCCGCAACGAATGCATTTGTCCTGATCGATGACATGCTTGTTCTTGGCGCTGCCGGAGATCGCTCCAACCGGGCAGACCTTTCGGCAGGCGCCGCAGCCAACGCACGTCTCGGTAATCTCGTAGACCACGAGGCTCGAACAAACCTTGGCCCGGCACCTCTTCTCATGAATGTGCTCCTCGTACTCGACTCGGAAGTTCTTGATGGTGCTCAACACCGGGTTCGGCGCGGACTGGCCGAGGCCGCACAGCGAGGACTTCCGGATCATGTTGCTAAGACGCTCGAGCTTTTCGATATCGCCGGGTTGCCCTTTTCCCTCGGTGATGCGTGTCAGGATTTCGAGCATGCGTTTTGTGCCCTCGCGGCACGGCGTGCATTTCCCGCACGACTCGTTCTGCGTGAACTCCAGAAAGAATTTGGCGATGTCCACCATGCACGAGTCCTCATCGATGACGATCATGCCGCCCGAGCCCATGATCGAACCGGCCTTCGCCAACGATTCGTAATCGATGGCTGTATCGAGATACTGCTCGGGCAGACATCCTCCGGAAGGCCCGCCGGTCTGGACCGCCTTGAAGGTCTTGCCGTGGGGGATGCCGCCGCCAATGTCGTAGATGATCTGGCGCAACGTGGTTCCCATGGGGACCTCGATAAGGCCCGTGTTGACGACCTTTCCCGCAAGGGCGAAGACCTTGGTCC
This sequence comes from uncultured Phycisphaerae bacterium, assembly GCA_965603505.1. Classification (GTDB taxonomy): domain Bacteria; phylum Planctomycetota; class Phycisphaerae; order Sedimentisphaerales; family Anaerobacaceae; genus PLanc-01. Next base: position 5,899 of record CBFDDG010000055.1, read on the forward strand.
CGGCGCTGGTTTCGGTGCCGACCGTCCGAAACCAATCGGCCCCGTCCAGGATGATGACGGGGACATTGGCCCACGTCTCGACGTTGTTGATAAGGGTCGGCTGATCGAAGAGCCCCGAGACCGACGGGTACGGCGGTCGCGGCCGAGGCATGCCCCGTGCGCCTTCGATCGAATGAATCAAGGCGGTTTCCTCGCCGCAGACAAATGCCCCGGCCCCCAGCCGGATTTCCATGTCAAACGAAAAGTCCGAGCCCAGAATGTGATCCCCGAGCAAACCGTGGGCCCTGGCATCCTCAATCGCCTTCTCGATCCTCTGGATCGCCAGCGGGTATTCGGCCCGAATGTAGACAATACCCTTTTCCGCGCCGACCGCGTAGCCGCCGATCAGCATACCTTCCACGATCGTGTGCGGGTCGCCTTCGATCGCGCTGCGATCCATGAACGCGCCCGGGTCGCCTTCATCGGCGTTGCAGATCACATATTTGGGCGTCGCTTCTTGGGCGGCCGCGAATTTCCATTTGCGCCCCGTGGGAAAGCCGGCGCCGCCCCGCCCGCGAAGGCCGGACTTCTCGATCTCAGCGACGACCTCTTCCGGCGTCATCTCGGTGATCGCCTTGGCCAGCGCCTCATAGCCGCGAAGCGACAGGTAGTCATCAATGCTCTCGGGATCGATGATCCCGCAGTTGCGAAGTGTAATTCGCATCTGTCGGCCGAAGAATGCCTCATCGCCAAAGACGCGGAAGAAGCGGTTGTACAGATGGTCCTCCTGGATGGCCAGCCTCGCGATTGGCCGGCCGTGGACCAGGTGCTCGGCCACAATCTCCGGAATGTCATTCTCGGTTACACGACCATAAATCGTGTAGCCCGGATTGACCACGACGATCGGACCCTTGTCGCACATGCCGAGGCAGCCGGACAAGCCGATCGTCACCTGGTCGGTCAAGCCGTGCTGGTCCAACTGCTCACGCAGCAACGCGGTCAGCTTTCGCGCCCCGCTGTTGATGCAGGTCGTCCCGTCACAGAGGATGATTCTATATGTCGCACTCACAACGCACGTCCTTTCTATTCGCACGGGTCGGCTTGGACCTGACTGACGCACCGGGCGGTGCGCCGCATTGCCAGGCCGAACACAACCTTAATCGATCACCCATTCTTTGATGACTTCGCCGTTCTTCAGGTGCCGCTCGATGATCTGGAGGGCCCGTTCCTTATCCACCTTGCCGTACTTGACCGGGTTCTTGCCTTGCTCGATCACTTCGACGGTCGGCTCCAGATTGCAGCGGCCCGCGCAGCCCTTCTGGCTCAGGTAGACGTCCGTCAGTCCGCGACTCACCGCTTTCTGGAACACCTCCATCACGTCTTTGGAGCCGGCGGCAATCTCGCACGTGGCCATGCCCACGTAGACCCGTTTCGTGGACAGATATCCCTTGCCGATGATCCGGCTGACGGCCTCGGCACGCTTCTTCTTGATGAGTTCCAACGGACTGGGCATCGTGTCAATTCCTCTCTATCTGGAAGATGAATGAGTTCCCACGCTCGCGGGGCTGGACCCGGATCGTCCCTCCGTGCTGCTCGATGATCTGCCGGGTGATGTACAGGCCCAAACCGGTCCCTTTGACCTTCTTGGTCTCAGGAGTGTCGAGCCGCGAGAACTTCTGAAACAGCCTGGCTTGCTGCGCTTCGCTCATGGGCGTCGAATCGTTGTAGACCTCCACCTCCACCATGCCGTCGATCAGCCGGGAGGTGATCCCGATGCGCCCTTCTTCGGGGCTGTACTTGATGGCATTGCCGACGAGATTATTGGCGACGATTCGCATCAGGTCCGAGTCGGCCGACACGGTGATCTCTCCACTGATCTCGTTGGCAATCTTCAAGCCTTTCTTCGACGCCATCGGGGCCAGCGAGACGATCGACGTGTCAAAAACGTCCTTCCTCAGGTTCAGCATGGTTTTGTTGACGGCGAGCTCACCCCGCTCGATTCGACCGAGGTTCAGGAACTTCTTGACGGTCGCGTCCAGGTAATCAAGATTCCGCGTCAGGGAGTCCATCGCCTTTCTCTGCTTGAAGTTGACCAGGCCGAGATACCCGTCGCGGACGGCGTAGGCGTTCATCACGGCCGAGGCGAGAATCCCCTTGAGCTCGTGCGCAACGAAGCCGATGAGGTCGATGTAGCTCTTGTTCGAGGCGGCGAGCTTCTCATTGGAGATGCGCAGGCTCTCTTCCCTCTCCTTCAAGCCAAGGGCCATGGCGTTGAACGCTTCCGCCATGCTGTTGATATCCTTGATCGAGGTATCCATATTGACCTGATAGCCCCAGTCGCCCGACACCAGACACTCGCTGGCCTGAACGACCTGAGTCAGCGGTTTTGAGATCGCTCCGGCCAGAATGAACGCAAAGAGCACGGCTGCGACCGTTACACCGAGGACCGACAGCAGAAAGAACTTGTAAATTCGCCGGGCCATGTCGTTGAACGGCTGTTCCAGAATGCCAACGTACAGGATTCCGACGATGTCCCCCTGGATGTTCCGGATGGGTTCGTAGGCGCTCTTGTAGTAGTCGGTGACGACAAAGGCCCTTTCATGCCAGGTCTGTCCGTGCTCGGCCACGGCCCGGTACACCTCCTCGGAGACCCTCGTGCCGATGGCCCGCTGCCCTTTTTCATCCTGGACGTTGGTTGTGATCCGCACGTCATCCTGGAAGATGGTCACGGTACCGACGGGCTTTCCCTTGTATACGTCCTTGCCGAAGACCATATCGCGGACACGGTCCACGAACGTGTTGTCGCGATTGACTACGCGGCCGCCGTACAGAATAGCGTCCAGCTTGCCGCTGTCGCCAAAGACGGGCACGGCGTACTCCTTGGCCATGACCGCACTGAGCATCTGTCGGTCGGTCGGTCGCGCCCTCGGCGTCGCTTTGATGCCAATCGGAACCGTATCTGGAAGATCGCTTCCCAGCGTCCCCAGTTCCTCGGGCGGAATGATGCGGGTCCCCCCCACGGGTTCACTCCTCGCCACCGCGGCCCTGGCGATCTCGCTGTACAGAACGTCAAAGTCATCCCTACCGACGTATCGGAGATAGTGAAGGTTGGCCCTGTCCCTCAGGAAATCCATATTCTCGCCCGGCGAAAGCAGCTTCAGCGCCTGGCCGATGCGCTCGATCTCCCCCGCATAGACCATCCGGGCGGCTGCGAGGTCGTTTCGCACTCTGCGCTCGGCGCGCTCGATGATGTCCTTCTGGATCACGTAGTAGCCCAGCGAGGCGATCGGGACCGACAGCACGAGAATCACCATGAGGAACGAGAGCAGGATTCTCGTCTTCAAGGAGACGGCAGGCAGTATTCGGCTAATTCTGTTCGTTCGAAACATTGACGAAATAGATCAGGTTCTCAAGCTCTGTCTCAAGGTTTATGTTGTTCACGACGCACCCGTTCGGAGCTTTCAGGCAAATCGGGGCAAAATTCAGCACCCCCCGGATTCCTGCGGACACGAGCAATTCCAATACCTGCTGGGCGGCGTAGTCCGGGACGGCGATGATGGCCAGGCTGATGTCGTGCGCCTGGACAAAATCCGCCAGTTGCGCCAGCGGCAACACCGACGGCTTGCTGTCCCCGCTAAATTCCGCGGGGTCAATGTCGAATCCCGCCGCGACACGGATGCCACTCTTTTCGAAGCCCCCATAGTGCAGCAGGGCCCGGCCGATATTCCCCACCCCGACCATGATGAACTCCTGGAGTTGGTTCTTACCCAGGATCTTGTTGAGCTGATCGCTGAGGTCATCGACCCTGTAGCCCCCCCGCCGGTTGCCGGCGATGCCAAATAAAGAGAAGTCTTTTCGGACCTGGGCCGCTGTCACCCCTGCCGCGTCAGCGAGATTATCCGAAAACACCCGCACAAAATTGAGGGCTTTCAGGCGATTCAACGCGTTCTTGTACCGCGACAACCGGATGATACAGCTTCTGTTGGCCATAGCATGTGCAGCTCTTCTCATACGTCCCAGTTTTTGCAGGGCCTTGGCCTGCTCGTTCACTGAGGTATACCAAGGCTTATCATGACACATTCTACAATACAAAGGCACCTAAGCGAGTATATATTGTGATAAATTTCACATTTTGTTCGCCCAATTTTCGCCTGTGGCACAATTATTTAAATTCTTTTGTGAAAATTGATGTCAATAAAATCAAGGGGAGTAGTAGGAAAGGGCCCATGCGAAGGAACGCCTGGTCTTCTTGCCCCCCGCACACCGGCCTTGACGGCACCGGCTGGTTATTCTTATCCTCTCCGGGGAATGGCTCAAGATGATGACTTCGTCGGAATTCCCGGCCATCACCGGGGGATTGGCCAGCGTTTAGGTGGGTATGCACGTTCGAGGGTGGAGCATGGCACCCGGCTGCGGGTGGGCTCAGAACTGTCCGCATGCCTGGACGTAGACTGCTCAGGTATTGGACAGTTGATTGTTCCTGGAGACGACAGACGTGCTGGTTGAGAGAGATCATATCGGCATCTTCGGCAAGATGAACTGCGGCAAGAGCAGCATCATGAACCTGCTGACGCAGCAGGAGACCTCGATCGTCGACTCCACGCCGGGAACGACGGCCGACACGAAGGTCGCCCTCCAGGAAATCCACGGGCTGGGACCGGTCAAGCTATTCGACACGGCCGGATTGGACGAAAGTCATGGGTTGGGGCTCAAGAAGCGCGCGAAAGTCCTGGCGAATCTGAAGGAATGCGATCTCGTTGTCCTGGTCATCGACCCGGACACGCAGGACTTCACCACTGAGGGCGAGGTTCTCGAGAAGGCCCGCGAACTGGACAAGCAGATTCTGGTGATCTACAACCTGTTCCAACCGTCGAGCGAGCAACGGATCCCAATCGTCGAGGAAAGTCTTTCGCTGCTGAGGTTCCACCAGAAAATGAGCCTTGTGGCGATTGACGGTTCCTACAGGCAGCCACTGCTCGAGTTCATCCTCGGCAATTTCGTCTCGAAGAACTACAAGATGGAGCTGCTGCCCTTTGTTGAGCGGGACGAGTTTTACGTTCTGAATATCCCGATGGATGCCGAGACGCCGCCCGGCCGATACCTGCGTCCGCAGGCGATGGCGGAGGAGTACATCACGCGTCACTGGGCGTATCCTGTTTCCTATCGCATGGATTTGGGGAGAGCCCGCAGCGGAGATACCGACGAACGACGGCGGTTCGACGATTTTCTTGGCAGCCTTGCGCGCAAGCCCAAGGCGATCGTCACGGATTCGCAGGCGATGGACATCATGCATGCGTGGACGCCGGACGACATGATGCTCACGACGTTCTCGATCATGATGATCAATTACGTCAGCCGCGGCCGGTTAGCCGTCTTCGCAGAGGGAATCAAGGCCCTGGACAGCCTCGAGGCCGGCGACAAGATCCTGATCGCGGAAGCCTGCAATCATTCGCGAATCGCCGAGGATATCGGCACCGTCCAGATCCCGCAGCACATCCGGCAGCACTGGCCCAGCGTGACCGTCGAGCACAACTTCGGCCGCGAGTTCCAGGACAACAACCGGCTCCAGTCCTACAGGCTGGTCATTCATTGCGGCGGCTGCATGATCAGCGCCCAGAAGCTGCTCGCCCGGATCCGGGATCTCGATTCCATCGGCGTCCCCTATACCAACTACGGCATCTTTCTGGCCTACGCACAAGGCCGCGGGGCACTCCAGAAGGTGCTGCGGCCCTGGGCTATTAACCCATGGGATTGACCATCTATTAGTCATCAACCGCTCGCTCGGCGAACGGCACGGACGAGACGATCACCTCCGCAGACGGAAGGCCCTGAGCAGAAGCTCTGAGCACAATCGATCCGGTCTGCGTGGCCGACCGGATGATCACCAGACATCGCCCTCGCCAGGCCTTTCGTTGCGGTCGTTTGTAGCTTTCCGTGCTGGTCGGGTTGGCGTTGGCCACTGCCGCGATGGAGCCGGGGCCCCGTATCTCAAAGGTCACGAGGTTTTCGGCTTTGGGGTGCCGCACGCCTGCGGCATCGAGCAATTCCACGGTGACGTAGCTCAAGTCCTGTCCGTCGGCCTTGATGCGCGTCCGGTCGGCCGACAGTCTGATCTGCGCGGGTTGCCCGGCCGTGCGCAGTTCCGCAACGACAGCCTGCCTTCCACGGCGATAGCCGACGGCCTTCAGCCCGCCCGCTTGATAGGGCACTTCGAAGGTGGCACGGAAACGGGCGTCACGGTTCGTCGCCTTCTTCCCCCGAGACTGACCATTGATAAATAGCTCGACCTCGTCGCACGACGAATAGACATCGACGTTGAACGGCTGCCCCTCTCGTCCCGGCCACGTCCAGTCCGCCAACACGTCGTCGAAATGCCACCGGCTCCAGGACTCTCGCTTCGGATTGGGTTCGAAGGAGGGCTCCGGGGGATGCACGAAAAGCGAAATCTCAGGTTCGTCACTCCAGAGGACGTCGCGGTAATAGGATTGCGGGCGCTTCCAGCCGCACGTGTCGATGTCGCCGCAGTAGGCGAGGGTCCACGGATAGAAGTTCTTCTCCTGCATGTACCCGCGCCAACCGATACTGGCTTCGCCGACGTAGTCAAAGGCCGTCCACACGAAATCGCCGATGACCCAGGGCCGGTCCAGCACGGCCATCCAGTACTCGTACGCGTCGAGCGGGAAGGATTCCGAGCCGTACATGATTCGTTTGGGCAACCTCTGGTGGTCCGAGTCGTATTTGGCCAAGCCATAGTTGTACCCGCAGACGTCCAACGCAGCGAAGAAGGGGTCCTTCTTCTCTGACAAGGCGTTGACGGCGGCCGTCACCGGCCGGGTCGGGTCCAGCCGGTGGACATAATCCGCCAGCACCCCGGCCGTCTGCGTCACGGCGGGACTATCCATGTTCGGGATCTCATTGCCGATACTCCACAGGATGATACAGGGATGGTTCCGATCGCGCAGGACCATGCTTTCAACGTCCCTTCGCCACCACTGGTCGAAATAGAGGTGATAATCCTGCGGTTTCTTCTGCTCGGCCCACATGTCAAAGGCTTCGTCGATAACCAGCATTCCGAGCCGGTCGCAGGCATCGAGGAAGGCCTCTGAGGGCGGATTGTGGGCGCATCGAATCGTGTTGAAGCCGCTGGCCTTCAGCAATTCCACGCGGCGCTGCTCGGCCCGATCGAACGCGGCCGAGCCAAGCGGGCCATTATCGTGATGCACACATCCCCCTTTCAAGAGGGTGGGCGTTCCGTTCAAGAGAAAACCTTTTTCGATATCGAAGTCGAAGGTCCGAATACCGAATCTCGTTTCCACCCGGTCCAGCAGTTTGTCTTCACCGTGGACTTCGATCACGGCGGTGTAAAGCGTTGGCGATTCCGGAGACCAGAGCGAGAGAGACCTGACCACGGCATCCTGACTGAGATCCAATGATGCCCCCGGCTGGATATCTTGCTTGGATTCGAGCCGGGCACTGTCAAGACCTTCGGCATCGAGTATTCGTGTGATGCAGATGATCTTCGCCGGCCGGGCAGACTCGTTGACCACCGTCGTTCTTACGTTCACCTTGGCGCGCGAATCGTCGAGCTCGGGTGTCGTAACATACGTTCCCCATGTGGCCACGTGGATGGGCTCGACGACCCTTAGCCACACGTGGCGGTAGATCCCAGAGCCGGAGTACCATCGACTGTTGACGCCTTCGTTTCGGACTCGAACCGCGAGGATGTTCCGCCGCTCGAAGCGCAGGCAGTCGGTGACATCGTACCAGAAGCTGGTGTATCCGTGGGGATGGTTGCCTAAGTGGCGACCGTTGAGCCAGACGTCGGCATTCATGTAGACGCCGTCGAACTGCAGTTGGACGCGCTTGTCCCGCCATTCATCGGGGGCGGGGAATTCCTTGCGGTACCATCCGGTCCCGCCGGTGGTGAATCCGCCGTCCACGGCGCTGATCGCATTCGGATCGAAGGGAGAGTGCGTCCCGGGCAGGTTTTCGATGCTCCAGTCGTGCGGGAGATCCAGCAGGCGCCACGAGGTGTCGTCACACGCCGGAGACTCGCCGGCCTCCACGTCGCCCCGGCGAAAACGCCAGTCCGCATCGAATAGAAACTCCCGACGACCGGGACAGAGATGACAGGCTCCGATGGTGGGTCTTTCAAATTCCGACACTTCGTTGCCCCAGAAATCGCGCCCTCCGTTGTGTTTCAGAGCGATGCCGGCGCCGATACACGGCGAGTTGTGCTTGAGCCTGTAGGCCACCATATCGACAAGCGCTGCCGGATCGGTGACCGTTACGGTCTCGGGCTCTACCAACTCCGGATCGACGCACCTGCCAACGACTGTGTCACCGGCTTTCTCCTGGCCGGTCGCCTCGGCCCACTCATCAAGCGTGCCGTATCCGTCGAAGTACAACGGCCGCTCGTTCGCAGGCCAATAGACATTGCCCTCAAACCGGCCCCTCTGCGTTTCGCCGGAGACCACATGGTCCGAACAGACGAAGATATTGTTGCGGAACACGACGTCAGGCATCGGCAAGCCCCCGAACCCGACCGCCGAACCGTACCGGTTGTACACTGTGTTGTTATAGACCCGGCAATCCGAGGCGTTGGGACTGGCGGAATAGACGTCGATGCCGCTGCGACGGTTGTTCTTGAGCCCGTCGTTGTGGCTGATGTTGTAACGAACGATGTTGTCCTTGAAAACCGGTGCGCCGGGAAACTGGCACAGGAAGTAGCCGGGGCCGTCATTATTGTACGACAGGTTGTACTGGAGGATTGAGTTGGTCATCCCGCCGTCGAGGTCGAAGCCGCCGCCGTCGTCGCCGGGGCTCTTGTTATCGTGACTGATGCAGAACTGGATGATCACGCGGTCGCCGTTCCACGCCCAGATGCCGACGGGCCCGTTGCCCTCGCGCGGCATATCCCAGCCGTTATTGGCCGCCTCGCAATACTCAATCACGGCGTCCTGTGCGTTGGCCACCACGATGCCGTTGCCGCTGTGATTGGTCAGGTTGGAAGGATCGCCCGGATTGTTCCTGGCGACGCAATGGCCGATGTACACGTTCTTCGACCGCCTGTGATAGCCGACACTGATTCCGGCGGCGCCGTTTTCATGGGCGTACACGTTGGT
>CBFDDG010000056.1:0-14798 GCA_965603505.1 uncultured Phycisphaerae bacterium
AGCACTGGAAGGATGGGGTCCCGTGCGCGGTATGGATCGGAGATGGGACAGTGTCTGGTCCGAAGTCCGAGATCGGAATGCCTCAGTGTATGCCCGGGTGGTAGTGAGAAAGTCTGTTGACTCGGGAGGAAGGCTATGAGTAGAAGAACCATCCATCTCGTCGGTGTCGTCTTTGTGCTGGGGATATCGATCCGTGCAGCCGCGCAGGTCAATGTGGCGGAAGAGCTGCTGGTCGACCTTCGGGCCACGGACCTGGCTTACGGCTCCGATGTCACCGTCTGGCCGAATCATGGCACGCTCGGGGATTTCACCGCCAGCGGTGCCCCCGTGGTGGAGGATATCGGCGGACTTCAGGCGGTCACGTTTGACGGCACCTGCTGGTTCGATGGGCCAACCTCGACGCCCGGAATCGAAGGGGCGGGCACCCGCTCCATCGAGGTCTGGGCATACAATCCGTCCGCCGTCGGCGAGGAGACAATCGTGCACTGGAGCCACCGCGGCGGTCCAGACGGCACGAACATCGCTTTCAACTATGGCAATCACACAACATGGGGCGCCGTGGGCCACTGGGGGCCGGCGGACATGGCCTGGGGCGGCAGCGTCGCGCCGACGCCGCAGACCGGCAAGTGGTGGCACCTGGTGTACACGTATGACGGCACCACCGTTCGACTGTATGCCAACGGCAATCCTGCCGGCCAGAGAGCCGTGGCGCTGAACACCCATGCGGGCAATATCATCCGCGTCGCCGCTCAGGGCGATGACTCCGGCCAGGGCGTGCTTGCAGCGGTCAGCTTCACCGGTTCCATTGCGGAGGTGCGCATTCACGACGGGGTGCTCACGCAGCAGCAGATTCAGGGCAACTACAAATTGGGCGGTCCGCGGAAGGCCTTCGATCCCATTCCGGCCGACGGCGAGACCGGCGTTGTGACTCCCCTGTTGCGATGGTCGATTGGAGCGACCGCACAGTGGCACGATGTCTATCTCGGGGACGGTCCGGAACTGACCGAGGCCGACCTGGTCGGCAACCGGCTGATCCCCAACGCGTATTACCATGCCGCCGGCCTCGAGCCCGGCGCGACCTACTACTGGCGAGTGGATGAGGTCGAGGTTGACGGCCTGACGGTCTACACCGGGGACGTCTGGTCTTTCACAGCAATATCCATGGCGGCGCACACGCCGAACCCGCCCGACGGCGCCAGGTTCCGGGATCTGAACGCCGATCTGACCTGGATGATGGGCAAGGACGCCGCCAAACACGACGTGTATTTCAGCACCAATGAGCAGGATGTCGCGGATGGCGCGACCGACGCCTTCCGGGGCAACCAGGTGGCGCTGACGTTCGACCCCGGGGCGCTCGAACCGGACACGACGTACTACTGGCGCGTGGACGAGATCGAACAGGGAGGGGCAAAACATGTCGGCGGCGTGTGGAGTTTCACGACGCTGCCCACCATCGCTATCTCGGATCCGAACCTTGTCGGCTGGTGGAAGCTGGACGAAGGGCCGGGCTCGAAAGCCGTGGACTGGTCGGGGTATGGCAATGACGGGACCCTCCGAGGCAATCCGCAGTGGGTGACGGGCGTGGTCGACGGAGCGCTGAGATTCGATGGTGCGGACGATTACGTCGATTGCGGTGCGGGCGAGAGTCTCGATGTCAGTCAGCAGATTACCATCGCCGCCTGGGTGAAAACCGATCTCTTCGGCGACTGGGATGGACTGGTCTCCAAGGGCCTCAACCTCTCGCCCTACGCCATGCAAACGTGGAGCGACGGCAGCCTGCGATTCTCCGCCAACTGGGGCGCCCCCGCCGGCGGGGTCGGCGAGGGCTTGTGGAACAGCGACGGGAAGATGGCCGCCGGGGAGTGGGTCCATGCGGCCGTCACGTACGACGGCTCCACCCTGAGATTCTACCTCAGTGGCGACAAGGATAGCCTCGAAGTGAGCCAGAACATCGTTTTCGCAACGGTCAGTGAGCCGATGATACTCGGCTGCGATTTTGCCGGCGGCGATGAATACTTCGATGGCGTGCTGGACGACGTTCGTGTTTACGATATCGCGTTGAGCCAGGAACAAATCCGAGATGCCATGCGAGGCGATCCGACGCGAGCCTGGGCGCCGGCGCCGGCGGATGGGGCCATCGTCGATATCCGTGAAGCCGTACCGCTACGTTGGTTCGCGGGCGACAACGCCGTCGAACACGATGTATATTTGGGAACGGATGCGGTTGCCGTGGAGGCCGCCGACGCTTCCGACACGACGGGGGCCTATCGCGGCCGACAAGTGGCGGTTGACTTCACGCCGGACGAGGGCGTCGAATGGGGCCAGGTCTATTACTGGCGCATCGACGAGGTTGACACCGACGGCGCCGTCAGCCAAGGCAGCCTGTGGACGTTCACCGTCGCCGACTACCTGATCGTGGATGATTTTGAGGGCTATACCGACGATATGGACGCCGGCGAGGCCATCTGGCAGACGTGGATCGATGGCCTGACCAACAACACCGGCTCCATCGTAGGCTACTTTGAAGCGCCGTTCGCCGAGCGGACGATTGTCCACGGCGGCAAGCAGTCGATGCCGCTCGACTACAATAATATCGTCGCGCCATACTATTCCGAGGCCGAACGGACGTGGGATACGGCGCAGGACTGGACGGTCTACGATGTGGACACGCTCGTCCTGCACTACCGAGGTCGCCCGGCCCCTTCCGTGGATATCGACGGCAATCCGCTGCCGGGCAACAGCCCCCAGGAATTGTACGTGACGATCCAGGACAGCAGCAACAAGATCGATACCTTTGTCCATTCGGACCCAGCGGCGGTGAACGCGACCGCCTGGACCGAGTGGAAGATTCCGCTAAGCGACTTTGCGGGTGTGAATATGAGCAGGGTCAAGAAGATGGTCATCGGCGTGGGCGACCCGGCCAATCCGACGCCGGACGGCAACGGTCTGCTCTACATCGACGACATCTGGCTGACCAAGCCGTGAGGATTTGCGATGGTTGAACCCCACGACATTTGGAGTACCACGACAATGAGCACGAGAAGAGCCTTCACGTTGATTGAGCTGCTGGTGGTGATTGCCATCATTGCCTTGTTGATGTCGATCCTGATGCCGGCCATGTCGCGCGTCCGCAAGCAGGCGCGGGGCGTGGTCTGCAAGTCGAATCTCAAGCAATGGGGCACCGTCTGGCTCATGTACACCGACGACAACGGGGGCTACTTCCCCGGACGCTCAGGGGGAACGAACGAGACTCGCTGGATCAACGTGCTGTTCGACTACTACTACAAGAACGACAAGTTCCGCGTCTGTCCGGTGGCGACCAAGATCGCTTACCCGCAGTATCCACCGGGAGGGAGCGGCACGCTTGAGATTGGCGGAGACGCACAGACCTCCTGGGGTCGAATCGCGGAGAGCGGCGGCCGGCCGGCAGGGACATGGGGCAGCTACGGTGTGAACGGGTGGATCTATCGAAACGCCGACCCGAGCGGCTCACTCTATGGAAAGCCGGCAGAGTTCTTCTGGAAGACACCAGACGTCAAGTCCGCGTCGGAGATTCCGATGTTCCTGGACTGCTGGTTCTGGTGCGGCTGGCCGGAACATACCAATACGCCGCCGGCGTTCGACGCCCGTGAGGCACGGATCCCGGGCGATGAAAACGCCATGAACCGGTTCTGCATCAATCGCCACCACCAGTCAATCAACGCCGTGTACGTGGATTACCACGTCGATAAGATCTGGCTCAAGGCCCTGTGGCGGCAAAGATGGAGCAAACGCTTCGACATGTACGCGCCCAAGCCGGACTGGGCGAGCGAAGCACCCTGGATGGCCCACTTCAAGGGCGATTGACGAAAGGCAGTGCGGCCACTTCTCACGACGTGTGGCGACCTCACCGAAAGCTGCCCGTGGCGTGGCGGATCGGCTCCCACGTCGGCATTTCGGGGATTGGAACGGCGCCCCAGGTCGTGTTCAAATGCCCGAGCATCCGTGGGTTCTTCAGGGTCAGGGAATATTCCACGAAAGCTTTGACCCCTTCCGGTTTGCGCCAACTGGCCGGCCAGACCCGAAAGCCCTTCTCCAGAAACATCGGGACGGATTCGTACGCATCGCGGGGCTCGTAGTGCCAGTCGCAGATGATAATGTCCTTGGCGATCCGGTCAATGGCGGCGGCCGTCCCATTGGCGCTCGCCTCCCACCGGCCATATTTGATCTCGTTCGCATCGATCAGGCGATCGCCCCACATGAGCATCTCGACTTTCTTGTCCTCCACCAGGTGCCTGTGATAATCGTTGACGGCCTTGGCGAATAGCTCGGCCTTGTCCCTGCCTTTGCAGCGGGGGCACGCCTCTTCGCCGACAAGGAAGACCTCATCCATCCCGACGTGAAGGGCGTCCGCCTCGAAGGCCGCGATCAGCTCATCCATGAGACTGAACACGATCGCATTGACCTCCGGATGCAGGGGACACCAGCTTCGGCAGTAGATCCCTTTGTTGTTCGGGTACTGTTCGGGCGACTCATCGAACTGGGGATACTTGGTCAGCAGAGGGAAGGTGTGCCGGCTCCAGGATTGATGGCCCAGACATTGGAACTGGGGGATCAGGCGAACGTGGTGCTTTCTGCACTCGGCAACGAGCTTGGCGATCTGCTCCTTGTTGGCGGCATTAGACGCTCGCAGCTCGGGGTGAGACTGGTATTCATACCCGTAGTTGACTTCGGCGACGATGGCGTTGATCCCGACGTCCGCCAGGCGCCCGACAACCTCCGTCAATTCGGCGATCTTGTCGCCGCTTGCGGTCAGGACGTGCACACCGAGCCAGGGCCGGGATTCCTTGGCCGGACAGACTTGTGACACAATCGAGGTCAGAATGACGACAGCAAGCGCCATGCGGAAAAGAGACTTCTTCATCGTGCAATCTCCCAAACGATACAATCGATCACATTCGGACTCCGGCTTTGCAGAAATGATATGCCAGACGGGTCGGTTTGAGTCATTTGCTGTCCTTCTCGGGCGTACGCTTCCGCTCGTCCGACCTTGGGCGGGCACGCACGCCGGGCCAGTCGCCCTTGGCTTCATGCTCCAGCTCGACGTATTTTCTCGCCAAGTCGATCACGGCATTGTCACTTTCGTCTACATACAACTCAAGCCAACAGCCGTCAACGCCTTCTTTGGCGACCCGGATCCCGGCGGCCAGACGGCCGCGGTGATCGCCGCCGACGTCGTCGCCCGCAATCAGCGCCGCCATGAGCCGGTCGGCCAAGCTGCCCCGGGTCTGCTCATACGCGCGGGCCATGGCGAAGATGACCTCCGAACCGACCAACGTGTTACCCTGGCAGGCGTAGAACCTGCCCGCGGCCGAGCCCCACCACACGCCGGAAGGGTCGGCATTGGCGGGATTCCGATTGGCCGCCCGGCCCGACATGTCGATAACCGCCAACTGACGCTTGTCCCGCCGGGGATCATCGCGCAGCAGCTCCGACAGCACCTCTTCGGGCAGCCGGCCCTGGGCCAGAAGATCCAAGGCACGCTCTCCCCATTGGGGATTGTGCCAGTGCTGTGTGCAGAACGCCCCCACTCCGGGGCGAACATAGGGAACCACTTTGCCAACGGCGGGGTACTTGCTGGCCACGGCGGTGCCGCAGACGCCGGCGTTCGGATCCACGGCGACAATGGAGAATGTGCCGGATACCTGTGCCTGCGAGCTGCCATACACATGGGCCCGTCGCGTCCCATCCGACGGCGCCACATCGGGCCAGATCACCGTAGTGTGGCAGCCGATCAATACGGGCAAGAGGAACGATACGCTGAGTATTCGGCGGAGCATATGTCTGACTCCAGGTGGTCCGATCGGGTTTCCACAGAGACTACTCAAGCAGGCCTCTGATTCGCAAGTGCCTGTGACTGACTACATCGACCGTAAGGGCCAGTCCGGCCCGGCGAAGCTGATCTTCGACTTCCGCCGGGGTAAAAGCCGCCACAAGCGAATTGTAGAAATCGCGCTTCACGATCTCCGGCTCGCTGCCCGAAACGAATTCGACGATGCTTCTCGCGTCTTCTTCCGTTTTGGGTCGGAACAAGTCCATGACGTAGACGGCCGTCTCACGCCGTCCCAGGCGTCTCACCTCCTCCCAGAAAACCATCGGTTCGGATAAGTGATGAAGCAGGTCCTTCGAGAGGATCACGTCGAAGTCCGTATCCGGAAGGCGAAGCCCCGGAATGCGTCCATCGAGGACCTGTATCTGTCGGTCGAGACCAGCCGCACGTATGGCTTTTCCGGCGAGCCGCACCATGGCCCCCGAGGCATCGACGCCGGTGATCCAAATCGAGGGTCTCGCCCGGGCCAGCCGGATGGGCACATCCGCCGGTCCGCATCCTATATCCAGAACATTCTTCAGCCTTGAGGAATACTCCTCGATCAGACCGTCCACAAACGTCTGATTCGATAATGAGAAGTCCGCAAGCGCATAGGCGATCGCCTGCTCCTCGTCATCCATAACCTCGGGTTCCAGGGTTCGTTCCATGCAACGGAATCCTAAGAGCCTCTAACGAAATGAATGCCGCATCGAAGCCGCACCTATGTCATTCCCGCGCAGGCGGGAATCCACCTGCGCCGCGGCTTTTCTGGACCCCCGCCTGCGCGGGGGTGACAGATCGGTCTGCACGCCGTTCATTGTGTTAGAGGCTCTAAACTGATCGCATCTGCTCATAAGACGCCGCGACGATCCGGCGGAGAGACTCGAGCTTTGCCTCAGACTCGGCAAGAGGGTGCTCAAGGGCCTGCCGCCACAACCTGTTCATATTTGGCTTGCCGTCTTTCTGTTCGTTGACCCATTCGGCATGGAATGTGCCGGAGGATATCTCCTCGACGACCTCGTCGATATGGGCCAGCAGTTCCGGCGGCACCATCCGATCCAGTCGGGACAACTGGCCGTACTGGCTGGTCTGCGAGTGCAGCTTCAACTGCCCGAAAAAGCCGTGCGTGATCATCGCCTTGGCGATCTCGACGAACTCGCCCGACAGGTGCAATTCCGTCGTGACAATCTCCGGATCGCAGCCGTTGGCCGTAAGCTTCTCGAAATAGAGCAGGCACAGTTTGACAATGCCGGGCCAGAGCATCTGCTCGGCAAACAGATCGATCAACACCTCCTCTCTGAACGAGGACTCGAACGCACCGAACCGGGTCGCCCCAATCGCCTTCGCCAGGGCCAGAGCAATCGGCATCGATTGGCCACTGGTATCGTTCTCGCAGGCCACAAGGCAGGGGAATCCGAGGTGACTTTTATACAGATTCCGTACGGCTTCGCCAATCATGCGAGGCGCCACCATGATCGCCCCGACACCCTCAGGAGGCTTGATGGCCCCGTAGTAGATATTGTAGCCGCTGGCAAAGCACAGGATGTCACCGGCCCGGAGGCAGGGTCTGATCTGCTCCTCGTACACCAGCGGCTGAATCTCATCGGGGACAAGAAACAGGATAACATCCGCCTCATCAGCGACCTGGCGAATGGAACGAACCGCGAAGCCGTCCTCGATTGCCCGTTCCTTGTATTCATCGTCCCGGTTGCCGACCCTCGGCGCAAAACCACTGTCCCGGATATTCAGGGCCTGCGCGCGCCCCTGATTCCCGTACCCAACGATGCCGATCCTCCGCCCGTTCAACACGCTCATATCAACATCGTCGTCGCGATAGATCTTAGCCACAAGATCATCCCCTCAAAATCCAAGGATTGTCCCCGAGTGTTCCCGGCCGACTCCGGAATCTCGAACGTCCTAACGGCTGTATGGATCGTAGCAGTCACCCGCCGAACCGTCAACGTCCCGCTTGAACCCTTCGATGAGGATTTTGCCGGGAAAGCTGGAAGACCGTGAAGAACTCGGCGTCTTGAGCGTCTGCGTCACACAAAAGCAGCGATCTCATCGAGCGCTTTCTTTCGTAAATCCGGCACCATGGCACCGTCGGCGGGATAGCCGACGACCAATACCAGGAACGGTCGTTCGTTCTCCGGCCGTCTCAGGATGTGATTGAGAAAGCCCGGCCGGCTGGGCGTGTACGGCAGCGCCACAAGTCCCGCGTTGTGAACGGCGGCAATCAATAGGCCCGTGGCTATCCCGACCGACTCTCGCACGAAGTAGTGCTTCACCTGCCGGCCGCTCGACACGACACCGTGACTCTGGGCGAACACCACGATGAGATACGCAGCCTCCTCCAAAAACGGCTTCTGGCAATCCGTCCCAAGATCGGACAGAGCATCCAGCCATTCCTCCCCGGCTCGTCCGTGATAGAATTCATGCTCTTCCTTTTCCGCGGCTTTGCGAATCTGCTGCTTCGTTTCCCGGTCGCTGACCGCCACAAAATACCACGGCTGCATATTGGCTCCGCTCGGCGCCGAACCAGCAGCAAGCAGGCACTCTTCGATAATCTCCCGCGCCACCGGACGATCCGAGAAGGAGCGAACGCTCCGCCGTCGCTGCATATCGGCACGGAAAGAGGCCGCACGCCGCCTCATCTCCTCTGGAGGATATTCGCGGTAAGAAGCAAGTGGGATGAATCTGCCAGTAGTCATACTGCCTCCAGGATGTCCAGCCCTTGCGACATAAGCATATGGATCTGTTTCCGTTTTAGCCCACCGGCCCACGAGATACAAGCAGATTACTTTCCTCCCGGATTTCCCAAGTAGTTGGTGACATTCAAACGGGCTGTTGATAGCATAGAGTCTATGGAGGCCGTTCACGCCAGTCTGACTGTTCTGATGTGGAGAACCCCATGGGTGAAGCACGCAAGGACGCTCTGAGACTCGATTTTGACCGCAGACTGAAGCTCGAATTTCATGGAACCAAGGTGACCAGTAACGGAGGGTTGCTTGCGTATCGTGAGCTTGATAACGTTCTCGGTCTGACCTCAGCGATTGACGAAGAGCTTCGTGACATCGGAACGGGCAAGAACACCCAACACGGCCTTGCTGCTTTGCTCAGGCAATCGATCTACAGCAGGCTTGCGGGCTATGACGACACGAATGACGCCGAACGGCTGGCTCTTGACCCCGCCATGCGACATGTTGCCGGTGGCCGAGCCGTGGAACGGTCGGCAGCTTCCACCAGCGTCATGAGCAGATTTGAGACAGAGATACTGACTCAGCCGAAGAATCTTGAGTGCCTGATGAGTCTGCCAGGCCAGTGGGTGGATAGAGTCCATGAAGGCAAAGGGCTGAAGGAGATTGTCCTCGATATGGACAGTTCCGTCAGCGAGACCTACGGCAATCAGGAGGGCTCTGCCTACAACGGCTACTTCGAGTGCACGTGCTATCATCCACTTTTCTGCTTCAATCAGTACGGCGATCTGGAGCGCGCTCTGCTCCGCAATGGCAACGTTCATAGCGCGGATGACTGGCAGCGGGTTCTGGAGCCGATCATTGCCCGCTATCGAGGCTACCGTATCCTTCGCTTCTTCCGTGGCGATGCGGCCTTTGCCGATCCTCATGTATATCGTTATCTTGAAGCCGAGGGGTACTTCTATGCGATCCGGCTGAAGGCCAACGCTGTTCTGTATGAGAAGATCGAGCATCTGCTGACCCGCCCCGTGGGGCGTCCACCAAAGAAGCCGATTGTTCTGTACCACAGCTTTCGGTATCAGGCCGCCACTTGGTGGATTCCTCGAAGAGTCGTTGCCAAGATCGAGTGGCATGCAGGTGAACTGTTTGCAGGAGTCGGCTTCATCGTGACGAATCTCCGATGGAAATCCAGCAACGTGGTTAGGTTCTACAACAAGCGTGGCAAGGCTGAGCAGTGGATCAAAGAGGGCAAATATGCCTTGAAGTGGACACGGTTGTCGTGTCATGATTTTGTGGACAATCAGGTGCGTCTTCAGCTATTCGCGTTGGCGTATAACCTCGGCAATTTCCTGCGGCGTCTGGCCTTGCCTAAATCGGTGAAGACGTGGTCCCTGAGAACGCTGCGTGAGAAGCTCATCAAGATCGGAACCAAGGTAGCCATACATTCACGATACGTGGTATTCCAGATGGCCGAAGTAGCTGTGCCGAAGGCACTTTTTGCTGAGATCCTTGACCGGATTGGGCGGTTGAGAGCCAGCCCAGAACTTGCGGGGTCAGCATGACCGCCAGCGGACCGAAAACCTGCACCACCGATGAGAAATCGCTGGTCGCGGTGCGTCGAAAAAAGTGCCAAACAGCTGGCTTTTCAGTGGATCGCCGTGTCTTGGGGTCTTTCTGGCAAGTGTGTTGACCGTGTGGATGGCCAGAAGCGTTGAAATCGCCGTCCCAATCATGGTATTATTGACAGTGTGGCGTGCAGGAGCACCGACTATGAGGTTAAATGGCAAATCCCGGCTAATTGACCCGGGGATTGTGCGCAGAGCCAAGAGCATATCAACGAGGAATGGGAAGGTGCTTTTCGCAAGGGAATCACAAATATGCAAGTACTAACTCGTAAGGTGGCCGGTCAGAGATCGATTGCAGGTTGGATGGTACACAGGACTTGTGCAACTGTCTGTTTGCTGTTGCTTTCGACGGTGTGTCCGGTTGCCTCCTATGGAGCTGTGGGATCCGATCTCTATGCATATTACACAAGACTGGATTACACAATCCCGCTTTCAGAGATTCACGTGAAGGTGCCTTTTTCCAACACAGAACATATCCTGGCCTACAGGAAGGCTCGTGAACTCCCCGATATACCCTCTGGGGCACCGCGCCCAAAGAACCCGGGTTTGAAAGTAGGCGCTGCGTGCCCCGATTTTGGCGGGATGTTTGAGGGCAACATCGATGATGTATGCATCTATGACAGGAAGCTTAGCAGAAATGAAATAGCGCTTCTGGCGGCGGGCAAGGTTGTGGACACGACTCCGGTTTCGAACTACCGATTCAACCGGAGCGTAGAGGATTCCGCCAGCGGGAGACCTGCCCTACGGCATGGAAGCGCGGGATTCTCGTCCGATCGCAAGGAAGGCTCGCATTCTCTGCAACTCGATGGTCGTGCGATGTGGGTGCAGTTGCCTGTCACGGCATATCCGCAGAGCGGATTCACCTGGAGCGCCTGGATCAAGACGAGCGGCAAGGGAACGGTCATCTCCCACTGCAACAGGTCAGGGCCGTGGCATGCCCAAGGCAGGTGTCTTTTCGTCAGGAACGGGAACTTGGCGTTCGATATCGGCTGGGTCGGTTGTGTGGAACATCCTGTACGTATCTCAGATGGCAAATGGCATCATGTGGTAGTCGCTGGAGGAAAGGGACTGAGGGAGATTGATCTTTATGTTGACGGAAAGCCCTCAACGGGCGGGCCGGCGATAACCGGCAAGTATGCGGACGTCGTAGTTCATATTGACAACAACCGGAGCCTTGTTTTCGGACGAGAGACATCCTATTGCCCCTGGCTACAGACCCCGAGCGGCCGATTCCCCTTCAAACAGCTCGTCGAGTGTAAGCCCGATCCGATGTGCCTGGCGTCCTACGTGCGCGTCATCAAGAACGAACCTGAAGAGGTTCTCATCCATTGGTGCCATGTTCCCGATCCTGAAAGCATCGTGATAACAGAGAAGATTCACGAGCTCATTACCGTCACACCCCAAGGTAGGGTAACGCGCAAGATCAAAGTGGGTACGCAAAGACTTGAAGACTTCCAGGATCCGGCAAATGTAATGGTTCAGGAGCTTCAGTTGACAGAGACGGGCATCCAGAAGCTGTCGTTGTCACAGCCGGAGAGATCCGGCAGACCGGGCAGGGCTGTGGAGGAAAGTACCGTCAGGGAAAAGATTCCCGGTTCCCCTGCGGTGTGGCTGAGATTCGACGAAGGGCTCCGCAAGAGAGCGGAATCCGAAAAACATAGAACCAGAGACAATGCAGGCGGAGCAGTCTGCACGATCTCGGGCAACAGGACCCTGTGGAAGCCGGGTGTATCGGGGACCGCTCTTGCCTTCGATGGATACTTCTCAAAGGTAACGCTTCCGCAAGATAGGGCGCCCCGCATAACCGACGAACTTACGCTCGAGGCGTGGGTGGTGCTCGGTGCTTATCCCTGGAACGACGCAGGGATTGTCCACCAGTCAGCCGGTGAAACGATTACGCCGGAAGCATACAAACATGGCTATCAGGACCCCTATGTCTATCGGCCCTGGAAAATGCGAGGCTACTTGCTCGGCATCGACCCCTACGGTCGGCCGGTGTTCAAGGTAAACGGCAGACAGGTCGGCGGCGGAGAAGTTGAGGACGACGAAACGGTAAGCGCGAAACATGTCATTCCGACCTATCGATGGACACATCTTGCGAGCGTCTATGGTAACGGGAGCATGTCCCTCTACATGAACGGTGAACTTATCGATCAGAAAACGCCTTCCGGTGCCATAGAGGTGCCTGACAGGGATGTGCTGATCGGACTGAACGGCGAGGCGCAGAGAATCTCCGATCCCGTGTCGCACAGCAACTTTGCCGCCAACAACAACCTGCCCATCATTTACGGCATTGAAGGACTGATTGACGAGGTGAGGATATACGATCGCGCACTTTCAGATGAACAAATACAGACATCATACGCTGCCTTCCGGCCGTCTGCGGAGCTCGTTGACGATCCGTGTCTGGAACGAAGAATCCTCCCAGGTGAAGTGACAGGAAAGCCGGCCAGGACATTCGGCGCGTTGTACGAGACACTGGAGTATCACGAGCTCTGGGACAACCTGTGGAGGTCCAGCCCCTACCGAGACATTGTTGTCCGGTTCGATGCTTTGCCGGTGAACGTCGTGCTCTGGCAAGGGACGAATTTCGGTTCCGGATGGGTGACGGAAAACAACCGGTGGATGTCTGACCAGAGCGCCGAGATAGGAGGCCCCCACGGCTGTGCCGAACACATGGCGGACAAGCGGGGACGGTTCGGCCATGTACGGCTGATTGAAAACACGGATGCCCGCGTCATCGTCCACTGGCGTTACCCGTCGATTGACGTTGGATATGTATTCCCCTCGCTGGACGTGTGGGCGGACGAATACTATACCATCTACCCGGACGGCGTGGGCGTGCGGTACGTCGCGCGGGCCAAGGGCGGCTGGCATGACACCCAGTTCCTGACGCAGGCCGGCACTACGTGTTTGGACAATGTTAGCCTGACTGCCCTGACCGTGGCGAATATGGACGGCGAAAGTGCCGATCTGACATGGGAGATGCCGAACCGTGTACCGCGCAACCCGATTAAGGATGCCTGTATCAAAGTCATCAATTTCAAATCGAACTGGAAAGTCTATGCGATTTACAGGGAAGGGGCTGAGATCGAGCAGTGGGGCCACTCCGAACAATCCAAACATACACCGGATCCTTTCGCCGGGCCGTGGAACCATTGGCCCGTTGGCCTTAATCCTTCCGACGGTAGATACGCGGTATCCCACGATCGGGTTACGCATGCAGCCATCGGCGGTGCCGGCGGCGTAGGCCCCTTCATCATGTATGGCTTTACCAACCAGGCCGCAACGAGCCTCATTCCACTTGCCAAATCTTGGAATCGCCCCCCGAAGCTCAAGGGTCTAAACGGCTGTGAGAGCAGCGGATACAGCCAGACCGAGCGCGCATACCGACTGGCAGCCAAGGCATCGTCCATGTCGTTTGTCCTGGATGGCTCAGAAGCGACGCCCATTCACAATCCGTGTTTTGTCATCGAAAAGTGGACAAACAGGAACAAGAGCCGACTTGCAGTCAACGGCAAGGAACTAGCCCCAGGCAAGTCCTTCAGGCAGGGAATCACTCGAGACATAGACGGAACGAGAACGCTTGTTGTCTGGCTACAACTTCAATCCACCTCACCTATCAGATTTACGGTCAAGGCCGCAGGGGGATAAGTGGATTCCAATCGAAATTGCAGACCCCCGTATCGTAAGGGAAAGCCCGTAGGGTACATAGACCCATCCGGACCTAACGTGAGCCACTTCAGACAATTGGCGTCCAAGTCTCGGTCGAAAACGAGGCGGTAGTGGGGAATGCTCCGGGCCATTCGTTCGTGTAATCGGCCTGGGTTGAGCGTTCCTAACGCGAAGTCTATGTCCTCCATCTCACGTGGTGTTTCGGTTATAATCTGGTCCAATCCAGGCAAAGGAGGTCATGATATGAGATGCAGGTCGTTCGAGAGTATCACTCTCCTGATGTCGGTTCTGTCCATGACGGTGATACCATGCTCTCTGGCGGACGATTCCAGCGGCTATGGGGATACCGTCTCGGGCGCGGACAAGCCTTACGTTGTGCTGGAGCGTGGTGACGTCCGGATCGTGGTCGTGAACAACGAGCCGGTGGATGACAAGGTGCTGCCCGGGCATCGCGGAGGATACAGCGGCGTGGCCTCGTTGACACATCGCGGACGGGATGAGAATCTCTTTGTACCGGCGTACGCGGGGCTCAACTTCGAGCATATCCATGACGGCACGGTCCAGCCGAGAGACATCCTTTTCGAGCCGCGACGCGCGCCCATGGAAATCAGACAGACGAATGAGCATACCGTAGAGCTGTATCAGCCGGCGACACCGCACTGGAAACTGGAGAGCTGGCTGCGATATGAATTGCTCAACAATGGCGTCATTGAAATGTCCCTCGAATGCATCCCGCGCGCGAGGACCTTCAAGAACGACTACATCGGACTGTTCTTTGCCGGCTACATACACCAGCCCGAGTCACTGGACATTCACTTCCTGGGACAGCCGGCCGACGAGACTCGCTCCGAGCCGGAATGGATTCGCGGCGTCACGCCTGCTCACGGGACGCTTGCGACGCACTTAGCCGTGGAGGATCGCCGCGATTTCCCGCACGATCCGGACTTCCCTCTG
>CBFDDG010000057.1:0-14584 GCA_965603505.1 uncultured Phycisphaerae bacterium
AGCAGGCTGGTCAGGGACAGGCCGTAGCTCACGAACGTCTGCAGCCGGCCCTTGAGCGTTCCGTCACCCGTGGCGGTGAAGCCCATCACCGGCAGGAGCACCAGCAACAGGACGATGAAGATGGCCGCCACCTTCATCCGCAGGGCCTGTCGGATCGTGTTGCTCGCAACGGCCCGGATCTTACGCATGGCCGGAGTCTCCCTCGTCGCTCGCATCGCTGCGAACGTCGTTCGTATCGCCCGTCAACTCATCCAGCACACTCTTCTTGATCTTCCCGGGCGGCGTCTCGGGGCCCGTCTCAACCGGTTCCGGCTTCGTCTTCTCCTCGGGCGCAACGCGCTCGGTCTGTGCATCCGCGGTCAACTGCGTCAGCTTGCTGAGCAGCCTCTTGTCCGGTTCGGGTGCGGCTGTCTCGCGAGGCTCGGGCCTCTCGGTCTTCACCGGCTCGGGCGGCGTCTTCTCTGTGGCGGGGGCTGCGACCAGCTTGTCCAGAATGCTACCCTTGTCCGGGCCGGTCGTAAGAAAATCCCCGATTTGCGTCGTGCTCACGGCCCCGCTCGTCGGTCTGGCCTGCTGTTGCGCCTCAACGACGGTGTTGATGAAGAACGTTTCGAGTCTCTCCATCGGAGAAGTGATCTCGCATTCGGCGTGCGCGTCACCGAGCACCTGCTTGATCCGCTCGACCGTCGCGTCGCTGATGGCGTTCGTGACGATCTGCCTCTTGTTGGTCTGCTGCAGAAGGTCTCGCACGCGACCCTGGGACTGGACCTTCCCACCGTACAGAATCGCGATTCGATCGCAGACATCCTCGACATCGGCGAGCAAATGGCTGCAGAGCAGGACGGTCTTGCCCCGTTCGGCAAGTTTCAGGATCAGGTCCTTGATCTGTCGCGTCCCGATGGGATCCAGACCGGTGGTCGGCTCATCGAGGATCAGCAAATCGGGGTCGTTGATCAGGGCCTGGGCGAGGCCGATGCGGCGAGCCATTCCCTTCGAGTACGTGCCGACCGGACGACTCGCGACCGCCTTGAGCCCGACCATTTCGAGCAGCGCCTCAATGCGCACCTCTCGCACCTTAGCGTTGAGCCCGAACAAGCGGCCGTAGAAATCCAGCGTCTCCCGGGCGTTCAGAAACCGGTACAGGTAAGACTCCTCGGGCAGAAAGCCGACCCGCGCACTGATCTTCGGGTCGGTCCCGTCGCCGCCAAGGACCAGCGCGTGCCCCTTCGTCGGATGCAGCAGACCGAGGAGCATTTTGATGGTCGTGGTCTTTCCGGAGCCGTTCGGCCCCAGCAGGCCGAAGACCTCATTCGGCCGAATTTGCAGGTTCAGATCGTCAACCGCGTAGACCCTCGCCCGACCCCACCAGTCGGAGAAGACCTTGGTCAACCCGATTGTCTCTATGGCATATTCCATGGTTTGCTTTCAGCCTTTACGGCAGGCAACAAGACCCTCACAACCTTATCCTCTATCCCGCCGGCTGCGGCTCGTGGTCGAGCTCTTCACCCTGGCGGAACAGGCGTGCGCTGTTGAAGACGACGACGAGCGAGCTGGCAAAATGCAGGAACGCCGCGACGGCGGGCGGCACAAACTTCGACAGAGAGATGCCCAGCACAATGAATGTGACGCCAAACGCAAGGTTCTGGTTGATGACCCGCCGCGTCCTGCGAGAGACCTCGACGAGGAACGGGATACGCCGCAGATCGTCATTCATCAGGGCAATCGAGGCGGAGTTGATGGCCACGTCACTACCGGCCGCCCCCATGGCGATGCCGAGATCGCCGGCCGCCAGCGCCGGGGCGTCGTTGATCCCATCACCCACAACCACAACCGTGTGGCCCTCCTGCTTGATCTGTTCGACGACGGCCAGCTTGTCCTGCGGCAGGCATTGGGCCTTATAGTCCGTGCAGCCCAACTCCCCGGCCACGCGGTTGGCGACCTCCTTGCGGTCACCGGTGAGCATCGTGACCCGCTTGACGCCAATATCCATCAGCTCTTTCATGGCCTCCTGCGCTTCCGGCCGGGTCTTATCCTGCAGGCCGATCCAGCCGATGCACTTCGACTCCTTGGCGACATACAGCGTGCTGAAGCCCTGCTCCTCATGCAGCCGCGGATCGGGCACGTTGTTTGTATCGATCCCGTTCTCGGCGAGAAACGTGTCCCGCCCGACCAGAATGCGGGACGAATTGATCTTGGCCGTGACGCCTTTGCCCGGCGTCTCCTTGAAGTCCTCTGACGCAGGCAGCACCAGGGCGGCTTCCTTGGCCACCTCCTGCAAGGCCCTCGCCGCAGGATGCTTGCTCATCTGCTCGGCCGAGGCGGCATCCGCCAGCAGTTCGGCCGGCTCTACCCCTTCGGCGGGCGTAAGCTTGGTCACGTACAGCCGACCGGTCGTCACCGTTCCGGTCTTATCGAAGATCAGGGCCGTCATCTTGCCGGCGACCTCGAGATCGGCCACGTTCTTGACCAGAATTCCCAGGCGAGCGGCCGCCGAGATCGCGGCGACCATGGCCGTGGGCGTGGCCAGGATCAGGGCGCACGGGCACGAAATCACGAGGATCGTGATGGCCTGACTGGTGTTTCGCGTGAAGACCCAGACGATGAACGCAATCATCAGGACGGTCGGCACGTACCAGCCGATATACCGGTCAATGATGCGCATGATGGGGATCTTTGTGTGTTCGGCCTGGATGATCAGCGACTGCACCTTTCCCAGCGTCGTATCCTTGCCGGCCTTGGTCACGCGAATGTCCAGGACCCCCGTCAGGTTGTTCGTGCCGGCGAACACCTGCATCCCCGGCACCTTGTCGACCGGCAGCGATTCGCCCGTGATCGTTGCCTCATTCACCGAGCTCAGGCCGCTGTCCACCTCGCCGTCGGCGGGGATATTGTCCCCCGGACGCACCCGGATCCGGTCACCGGCCTTGAGCTCGCGGACTTTGACTTCCCTCTCGGCACCCTTGGGGTCGATGAGGTTGGCCTTGATCGGAGTCAGTTTGATCAGCGATTCGATGGAAGCCCTGGCTCCCAGCGCCGTTCGCGTCTCGACGAGTTCGCTGAGCAACATGAAGAAACCGATGAGCCCGGCGGCAATGTACTCGCCCGTGGCGAAAGCCGCCACGATGCCGAGCGCCGCCAGCTCATCCATGTGTGACTCGCCGTGGATCAGGCTATGGATCGCATGGACGATGATCGGTGCGCCCAACAGGATCGCGCCGAGCATGGCAAACAAGTGGGTATTGAAGCTTTCGGCCCCGTAGAAGACCCGTCCGATACCGCTGTTGATCAGCAGCACGCCGCCGGCCAGTGTGCCCAGCAGCGCAATGCTGACGCGCACCTGCTTCTCGCGCGTCTGCTCGGTGCCAAATTCCTCTTGGAAGTGTAGATGCTGATGAGCCATAACGTTTTTCTCTTATCGCGAGTCTTGACCAAAGCCGTGACACTTCCGCCCCGGCTGCTCGGTTCATCGTCGTCTTCTACTTCGTACCCTTCGGCTTCAAAGCGGGATCCCGATTGACCAGGACCCGAAACTCCTGTTCCCTGGCCTCGTCGGACTTGTCCAGGACGAACTTCTCATCCGCGTTGGTCAGGACCTCCTGAATCGCGTCGAGATAGATCTGCCGCAGCACGAGCTCCGGCCGCTTGCGGTACTCGGGCAGGATGCTCGTCAGGTAATCGGCATTGGCCTTCGCCGCCTCGACCACCTTGGTTCGATACGTCTGGGCCTGTGCAAGCTCGTCCTGGGCTTCACCGGCTACCAAGGCCCACAGGGCTTCCCGCTGCTCTTCGTCGGCGTTCTCGTCCTGGATCGTCTGATACAACTGCTCTGCGACGCGGCCGGCCGCATTGGTCAGCGTCTTGTCCGCATACGTCCGGGCCTCGCTGAGGGCCTGACTGCTCTGCTGGCTGGCCTGCACGTATGCATTGAAGGCGTCGTCCACCTGTTTCGGCCACCGGGCCTCCACCAGCTTCACCGACGTCACGCGCATGCCGCTCTCGATCCCGTCCAGTCTCTCCTGGACGAGTCCCATGACGTGCCGACGAATGGTATCGGCGCTGAGAATCGCCTCATCGATGCTGTACTGAACGATCGCGTCGACGATCGCGTCATCAACGACGCTCTTCAGCAGGGGCGTGACGCTCTGCGTGATCACATCGACGTAGACCTGGCCCGGTCGAACGTCCCCCACATGGACGTTTCTGAAGAACTGCTCCACACCCGTGATTTGATAGTCGATCTGCCACTTCGTGTGGACGATGTTGTAGTCACTTCCTTCGCCCTCCCAGGGACGCTGTGATCGGGAAACGGCAGCACCAACAGCCGCACTCACCGGCCTTCTCTGGCTGCCCGTAAGACAATAGCCTTCCTGGAGCGGGTCGAGCTTCTCAGGCGGCGGCCGCCTCGGCCTGACCCCTTGACCAAGGATATCGTCGCGCGTCTCCTTGTACCAGAATGTGTTCACAGCGAGACTGATCTTCTGCCCGACCGGGATTTTCACCAGCTCATCGATCGGATAGGGGAAGATCCAATGCCAGCCGGGGCCGAGAATCATTTCCTCGCCAATCCCCCTGATCTTGCCGAATCGCAGAACCAGTGCCTGCTCGTCCGGCCCCACCGTTTTGAACCCCGATGCGAGAAAGGCGATGACCAGGATAATCATGATGACCTTCAGAATCGCGAAACTGATTCTGAGGGCGTCGGAGAGGGACTTGCCGGCGGCATCCAGGTCTCCGCCTCCCGGCTGAGTCGGCTGCGGCTGCTCTACCGTGTCATGTTCGTGCTCGTGTGCCATGGCTCTTTGCCCGTGATAAGCTCGTCCTACAGTTACTTGGCCGGCAGATTGGGTTCCAACGAAGGCATCTCCCGCAGAAGCTTGAAGGGCTCGGCATCGGCAGGGATGACAATCGTCGTCCGTTCCTTCAGCATTGTCCGCAGAGCTTCGAGATTGCGCAGGAAAATCGCCAACTGCGGGTCCTCCTCCAGCAGCTCGTAGTATTGGGCGGCGTCCGCGTCGCCCTGGCCGCGAATGCGCTTCGCCCGGGCCTCGGCCGTCGCCAGAAGCACGTCTCGCTTCTCGTTGGCCTCCGTCCGGATCTTGAGGGCGTCGGCCTCTCCCTCGGAGAGGATGGCCGCCGTCTGGCTCTGCCGCTCGCTTTTCATCCTCTCGAAGACCTGCTTGGTAACATCCGCGCTGATCTTCAACTGCTTGATGCCGAGCGTCTTGATCTCGATACCGTAATTCTCCATGACGGGCCCCTTCAGGTCCGCAAGCATATCGGCCTGGATCTGATCGAATCTGATCTTGTTCGGGTCACTGTTGACGAATTCCCCGAACGCGTGCCGGCCGATGATCCGGTTCTGAGTATCGCTGATTTGACTGCGGAGTTTCTCCTCGCCATTCTTGATCGTCTTGACGGCGTTGAGGAACTTCAGCGGCTCGGCCACCCGCCAGACCACGTACGTATTGACGATAATCGGCACGCGTCCGGCGGTGGTGGTCTCACTCAATTGGGCCGGCTCAAAGACCCGCATGCGCGAATCGAACCGGTGCACCTGCTCGATCGGCGTGGGCCACTTCGCGTACAGGCCCGGTTCCGTCATCTCGCGAACGGGCTTGCCGAAACGAGTGACGAAGGCCGACTCGGTCTCCCGAATCTGAAACGTCACAAGATAGACGGCCATCACAAGGAAGATGATGGCAATCAAAATCGGAATCGCTATGTTTTTCATAGTCCGCTGCTCTCCTCTAAACCACCGATGTCATACAGACTCGGCGTGAGTTTCTCCTGCAAATCCACAATGACAACCTCTCGATCGTTCGGGTCGGCGGCCACCACGAACTTGCGGATATCCTTCAGGGCCTCTTCCAGGACCGCCAATCTCTGCTCGCGTTGGTAGATCTCCGGCGCGGCGCGATAGGCATCGAGCTGCCCGGCGAAACGCTCCCCCGTGGCCTTGGCCAGAACCTCTTTGCGGTATGCGTAGCTATGCGCGTCGCTGAGGATCTGGAAGATCGTGCCCCGAGCCTCCCGGAACGCGACATCAAACTGCTCGCCCAGCCGCTGGGCATCCTCCGCCCGTCGGGCGGTTTGCGCTTTTTGGTATTCGGCGGCCAACTCCGCCAGCTTGTAGGCCTTCCCGACGGAACCGACGAGTTTGCTCAAGGTCTGGTTCAGCTCGGCCTCGGCCTGAAGGACCAGAGCCTGCTGTTGCTGCACGGCCCCGATCACCGCCTGGTAGTCCGGAGCAACCTCGGGCGGCGGATGAATCCCCTGCAGCCCCACGAAGACGATCTCGACACCGAGCCCCTCTTCATCGGCGGCCTGCTGAATCCTCTCCATGAGGACCTCTTTCGCTCTGGCCCGGCCGGCCCCGAGCAGACTCTCATCACTGCCGCCCGATCTCAGTTTTGTCTCGTCGACGTCCACCTGGGCGCTAGCGGCAAACCGCGCCAACTCGCGATAGCAGATGCTCTCGAGTAACTCGCCGGGATCGCGATGATTATAGACGTAATCGTAGAGGTCCCGGATGCGGTACTGGACCGGGATATTCGCCTTGACCAGGGTGACCGGGACGGCCCTGGCATCCAGTCCCTCACCGCCCTCCCCAATCGTATATTCACTGGCCACCAGGATATCGTGCTCCTGCTTGTAGTGGGTCGTACCCCACAGAAGCGACTGCTCGGGGATCACCTCGCCCGTGTCCGGGTCGGTTTTTGGAACGTATCCGATATAGAGGTCCATCACTCGCTCAGTGGGATACACGTAGGCGACGTCAATCGGCCAGGGCAGTTTGAGGTGAAAACCGGGGCCGATGAGTCGGACCTGCCCGGCGCGATCCAAAGGGCTGCCGAACCGCTCCACGATCGCCCCTTCATCGGGCGTGACCACCACGAGGCAACTGGCGAGATAAAGAGTACTGGCGGAAAAGAAAATCAGGGGCACAATCGCTCTTTCCAAGAGCTTATAGAACCACGTCTGAGAGACCTGAAAGCCGAACTGATAGTCGATGGCGGCGGCCACGCTGCGGAAGATCCCGCCGGGCTCGTTGATAATGCCCAGGAGTCGACTGTCGAACGCCGAGCGGCTGTACTGGCCCTTGAGCCTCGGACGGTAGACGTCGAAGACGAGGTTGAACGCCGTTTCGACCCCCAGGACGATGAGCAGGGCCGGAATCACGTAGTCAATGACGCTCAACACGGAGGCAATATGGAAATGAACGAGCGCCAGAGCAATCGCCAGGATGAAGGAAACCAGGGCTACGGCCAGAAGGAAGCTGCCCCCCGCACGCAACGGCTTCCATCGAGATTCCGCCGACATCCCGGTGGCATATCGCGACAGGAGGAAACTGACGAAGGCCATCGAGATCATGATGATCGCGCAAACCAGCGGCTGCTGGGTCTGCGTATCCTCTGCGGCCGGGATGCTGCGGAACAGATAGATACTGATGCCGATCTCATAGGCGGCGATCAGGCCAGCAAAGACGGGTATGAACCACTTCTCCAGGACCGCCAGACGCCGCTGGGCCGCCGCGAACAGCGTGGCCTGCTCGCCTTTAGCCTGGAAGATCGTGGCCGAGTTCTTCTCCCGGGCCAACTGGCTCATGTCGAGCTTTTCTTGTTCGGCCAGGCTCCGCTGGTGGAACTGGATGGCCAGGACCAGCCAGATGAGGGCCGCCGCGAGAAGCTGCCAGCTCACGGCGAACACGGCGAAGAACCCGCTCCACCGGCCGAGGAAGAACGCGATGCCGAAGAAGATCAGGCTCAGAACCAGCGATACCCAGGCGACCTGTTCGGGGCGTTTCGACGATACTGCCATTGGTAACTCTACTCCCGGCTGTGAACCTAAAACCTGCTCACCCAGTATATCTCAGTACGAATTCAACTCCTTTACAAATAGAGAGTCGCGTACTATAACACCAAAAACGATTCCCGTGTAGTGACAACCGTGAAAAACGCTTCAGATTTCCGTTCGAGAGCAGCGAGTAACTGGCCGGCTATGCCTTGGGTGAATGATGTATAAATTGATAGCGATCGCGAAAAACACTTTTGTCGAAACCCTTCGCCAACCTGTCTACGCCGTCATTATTGCAGCCGCCCTGCTGCTTTTTCTCATCAGCCCGTCGTTAGCGATGTACACGATGGACGATGACAACAAACTGCTGCGCGAGATAGGGCTTTCTACGCTGTTCCTGACAAGCTTGTTCATAGCAATCTTTTCCGCCTCCGGGGCCGTGGCCGTCGAATTGGAGAACAAGACGATCATGACGGTGCTCACCAAGCCCGTACAGCGTCCGATATTCGTCTTAGCCAAGTTCCTGGGGGTGATCGGGGCCGTTGCCGTCGCACATTACCTTTGTACGATCGGCCTGCTGATGGCGATCCGGCATGGCGTCCTGGAGACGGCTTCCGACACACACGACTGGACCGTCGTCGGCGCTGCCTCGGCGGTTGCCATCACCACGGTTCTGCTCAGTGCATTCTTCAATTATGCCTATGACTGGAAATTCACCTCGACCGCCATTGTCGTGGCGGCGATTTTGGCCACGTTTGCCGTGGTTTTCCTGGCCCTGATCGACCGGGAATGGCAGTTCAATCCCGCCGAGAACGGGATCAACACGTTAGATATCTACGGCTCGATCCTGCTGTTCCTGGGGGCGGTGATCATCGCAGCCCTGGCAGTAGCCATCTCGGCGCGATTCAACGTCGTCGTGACCCTCTCCGCCTGCGTGGGGGTGTTCCTGCTCGGCCTGGTCAGTGACTATGTCTTCGGGCGATTTGCGGACACATATCTGTGGGCGCGAATGGGTCGGTTCCTGATTCCGAATTTGCAGGTATTCTGGATAAGCGACGCGATCTACGAGGGCACCGTCGTGCCATTCAAGTACATTCTCATCAGCGCCTCGTATGCCCTGTGCTACGCGGCCGGCATCCTGGCCCTGGCAGTCGCTCTGTTCCAGCGCAGACAAGTAGGATAGCCCGTTCCGCCGCTGCCGGGATTTCACCCGTAGCCTGTGGAATCCGGCAAATTCATGGGATCACCCTTGCTATCGGCCCGACCCACCTTCGGGACCCCGGTCCAACAGGTTACTGCTTGTTGCTGTTGAGGCTTCGGATCACGGCGATTTCGTCGCACTCGTTCTGCTTCGGGCAGCGAGCGCAATCGCTCCAGACCTTCATCGGCAGTTCCTCTTTCCTGACGATCGTGAATCCCGCCCCCTCGAAGAACTTCGGCTCCAGGGTCAGGGCGAACACTCGCGGAATGCCGAGCCGGACCGCCTGTTCCAGAGCCGCCTCGACCAACGCCGTCCCGATCCCCCGACCTCTACCCTCCGAATCGACCGCAAGGGATTTGACTTCCGCCAGGTCTGACCAGATGACCTCCAGCGAGCAGCATCCCACGATCTGCCGGCCCCTTTCGGCCACCAGGAACGTCTGGAGATTCTCGTAGACCTCGGCCAGAGGACGAAAGAGCATCTTGTCGTGCTCGGCATAATAGTTGATCAAAGCACAGATCGCTTTGGCGTCGGAGACTGTGGCGTTGCGAACCTTCATGCCAAGAGTATAGCGGCCGGCAACGCTTTTGCAACCGGCACACGCATTTCCCCTCAACCGCCGTTCAACGGCAAAAATGCTAAAAAACACTGGAAAAACAGTCGGCCGTCACTAAAATAGCGCAGATTTACGTTGGGTGGCTTGAGCGTCTATGAGGTTCATACTAATAGATAGAATCGTTTCACTGGAAGAAGGGAAAGCCCTGACCGCAGTCAAGAGCGTGTCGCTCGCCGAGGAGTACCTGGGCGACCACTTTCCCACGTTCCCCGTGCTGCCGGGCGTGCTGCTCCTGCAAGGGCTGATCGAATCGGCAAGCTGGCTCGTGCGAAAGACCGAAGATTTCGCGCACAGCATGATCTTGCTCGAACAGGCCCGAAACGTAAAATACAGGAGCTTCCTGGCGCCCGGTTCGCAGATCACGTATACGGTGGAAGCCAGGACGATCGAGGAAAGCGTCAGCAGCTTCGCCGGCTACGGTGTTGCCGACGAGCAGAAGATTTTCGAAGCACGGATTGGGCTGCGGCACTTCAATCTGTCGGATCGAAGCCCCGCCCTGGCGGCGGTCGATGCCCAGGTGATCGAAGGGATGAAGAGCCGGTACAGCTTGCTCTCACAGCAGGATTAGGATGACGTCGGCAAAAAGGATGTTAAAGGACTATAGAGACCGGAGGTAGCAGCAATCATGGCCATGAGTCGGGATGAGGTTTTTCAAAAGGTCCAGGAGGTTCTGGTGGAAGCGCTCGGCGTCGATGACGACGAGGTAACCGCCGAGGCCACCCTGATGGGAGATTTGGGCGCCGAGAGCATCGATTTTCTGGATATCGTCTTTCGCCTGGAAAAAGCGTTTGAGATGAAAGTGCCGCGGGAGGAATTGTTCCCGGCCGAAGGGCTGCTGAACGACCCGGACTTGGTCAACGACGGCAAGCTGACGGACAAAGGACTGGCCGAACTTCGCGAGAGAGTGCCCCATACGGACTTGACTGAGTTTGAGAAGGACCCCGACATCAACAAGCTTGCGGATTTGTTCACCGTGAACGCCATCGTCAATTACGTGGACGGCCGGTTGAACGCCGCGTAATCGACGGGCATTCGTCGCGGATCATCAACGGCAGGATTGCGCAAGGTCAACCTGCCGTTCGTTTTAGTGTGAGTTCCCATGCGTTGGATCTGGATCGACAAATTCATTGAGTTCCAAAGTGGCCGGCGGGCCGTGGCCGTCAAGAACGTGACACTGGCCGAGGAGCATCTGCACGACCATTTTCCCGGATTCCCGGTCATGCCGGAGTGCCTGATGATCGAGGGGATGGCGCAGACCGCCGGAATCCTCGTGGGAGAGGCGAAGAACTTTGAAGAGAAGGTCATTCTCGCCAAAATCAGCAAGGCGGTCTTTTTCGATTTTGTCGTGCCGGGCGACAGTCTCCGGCTGGAGGCCCAGATTGGGACCATCGCGCCGGAAGCGGCCAGTACGACCGGCCGAATCACGCGCGAGGATCAACTGATCGCGGAGATTGACCTGATGTTCAGTCACATCGACCAGAACTTGGCGGGCAAGAAGTTTCCTGAGGAGAACTTCGTGTTCACGGGGACGCTTGCCTCCCTGCTGCGGAATGTCGTTCCGGAGAGCACTCAGGGCGACTCACCACGGACGGAGCCATGCGAATGACCTCGGCACGTGTGGTCATAACCGGTCTCGGGGCGATCAGCCCCTTGGGATTAACCGCCAATGAAATGTGGGCCGGCCTTTCCGCCGGTCGCTGCGGCATCGGTCGCATCAAGGCTTTTGACCCAACCGCGTTTCCGTGCGAACTCGCCGGTGAGGTGCCCGCCTACCGGATTCAGGATCACGTCCCCAAAACGTTCCGAAAAGCCGTCAAACTCATGTGCCGGGACATCAAACTGGCCATCATCGCCGCCCGCGAAGCAGTCGTCAGCAGCGGATTGATCACCAAGGCAATTGACCCCGAGAACATCAGTATCGACCCGACCCGCACGGCAATCAACATGGGCACGGGCATGATCAGTTGCGACATGGTGGAGTTGGCGCCGGCCGTGGCCGCCAGCGTCACAGACGGCGCATTTGACATTCGCAAGTGGGGAAGAGACGGTCTGGAACTCATCACGCCCCTGTGGCTGCTCAAGTAC
Organism: uncultured Phycisphaerae bacterium; assembly: GCA_965603505.1. Taxonomy (GTDB): domain Bacteria; phylum Planctomycetota; class Phycisphaerae; order Sedimentisphaerales; family Anaerobacaceae; genus PLanc-01. The sequence goes on from CBFDDG010000057.1 coordinate 11,697, forward strand.
CTGCCCAACATGCTGGCATGCCATATCGGGATCCTCCACGACATTCAGGGGCCGAGCAATACGATCACGTGTGCGGAGGCTTCGGCGCATCTGGCCATCGGTGAAGCAGCCCAGGTGATCGCGCGTGGCAACAGCGACATTGCCCTGGCCGGAGCCGCTGAGGCAAAGGTGAATTTCATCATGATGGTCCGCCAGTGTCTGCTGGAGCGAGCCGCGTCGGGATGCAACGATGCACCTGAGGCCGCCTGCAGGCCGTTTGATGCCGATGCCACCGGGTCGGTATTCGGCGAAGGGGCGGGGGTCGTGGTGCTCGAAGAACTCGAACATGCGAAGGCCCGGAACGCCGAGATCTGGGCGGAAGTGGCGGGTATCGGTTACGGCCACAGCATCAACCGGCCGTATGAAAAGATGGAGGCGGACGGCGCCGGCATTCGAATCGCCGTCGAAAAGGCGATGGATGACGCGGAGATTCGCCCCGACGACCTTGACCTGGTCATCCCTCATGGCACAGGCATACCCTGTGACGATCTGGCCGAATCGAGAGCCCTTGAAGCCGCTCTCGGGTCGGCTGCCGGGACCGTGCCGATCTGGCCGACCAAAAGTATGCTGAGCACTGCCGGCGCCGCAAGCGGGGCACTGGATGTGGTGGCGGGCGCACGGGCCATCGCCGAAGGCCTGATCCCTGCCGCGAGGAACTTCAGCAAAGCGGCCAATGGATGCCACCTCAACGTGATCACCGAACCACGCAAAGGCCCGATCCGGCATGCGCTGTGCTGCAGCTACACGTACGGCGGACAAACGGCGGCTTTGGTCCTGAAGGCTCACGATAAAGGTGCGACACAATAAATGAAGACGCCGAAGGTCAATGAACGCGTGGTCATAACGGGCATGGGTGTCGTCTGCCCGCTGGGCAATGATGTCGATACGCTCTGGGACGCGATCCTCTCCGGACGCAGCGGCGCCAGCAGGACCACCGTATTCGATGCCTCAGCGTTCCCCACAACGTTCGATGCCGAGGTCAAAGACTACGACTTTCACAAGTGCGTGCGCAATCCCGACCGGCATGAAGGATGCAGCCGAGGCTCGGGCTTCGCGATCGGCGCAGCCGTACAGGCCTGTCGCCAGGCCGGGATTGAAGTCGAAGCGGATGCGCCGGCGGACGGCGTCGACCGCACACGAATGGGCATCTACCTGGGCGCCGGCGAGGGCTCGCTCGACAACGATGCCTTCTTCGGCTGTATCATCGCCGGATGGGAGGCCGGGCAGCACCAGATGGCCTGGGAACGCAGCACCCAAAGCGCCCTGGCGAAAATGAATCCGGTTCGCGAGTTGGAACAAGAACCCCACATGGCGGCGGCTCACGTGGCCATGGTGACAGGGGCGAGGGGTCTGACCCGAAGCTGCTTGACGGCGTGCGCCGCCAGCACGCAAGCCCTGGGCGAAGCCATGATGTTGGTCCGCAGGGGCCATCTCGACGTCATGGTCGCCGGCGGATGCCATTCGATGATCCATCCGCTGGGCCTGATGGGCTTCAACCGGCTGACCGCCCTGTCGACGCGAAACGACAGCCCCGAGACCGCCTCGCGGCCCTTCTGCGCCAGCCGGGACGGCTTCATCCTCGGCGAAGGGGCCGCCATCCTCATCCTGGAGTCGCTGACTTCAGCCCGCAGACGCGGCGCCAAGGTCTTGGCGGAACTGGTCGGCTACGGGAGCAGCTCCGACGCGTTCCGCGTGACCGACATGCATGAAGAGGGGCGAGGCCCCGCCCAGGCGATGCGCGCCGCGCTCGCCGATGCCGGCTTGACTCCCCTCGACATCGACTACATCAACACGCACGGGACCAGTACGCTGGAAAACGATCACATCGAGACGTTGGCCATCAAGACGGTGTTCAAGGAGCGGGCCAGGCAAGTGCCGGCCAGCAGCGTCAAGAGCATGCTGGGTCATTTGATCGGGGCGGCTGGGGCCGCGGAGTTGATCACCTGCGTTCTGGCGATCCGGGACAACATCGTGCCCGCAACCATCAATCTGCACGATCCCGACCCCGAGTTGGACCTCGACTACGTCCCTAACACACCACGCAAAGTCCCGGTCAATACGGTGATGAATGAATCCTTTGGTTTCGGCGGACAAAACAACGTGCTTATCGCAAAGCGATTCCCCAAGGCAGAGAAGAAGTAGGCCTTGCAGGTCCGGCCGGATCTGAACCTTTTGAGACGAGAGACCATGATTGACATAAGACAGGTGCGAGACAATCCCGAGGCCTTTATCCGGGCAGCGAGCGACAAGCGTATCGACGCGGATATTCCCAGATTGCTGGAGATCGACGGCCGGCTCAAGGACACCAAAGCCGCTCTGCAGGAAATCGCCACCGAGAAGAATCGAATCGGCAAATCGGTTCCGAAGCTCTCGGGCGAAGAGAGAGAGGCGGCGCTGGCAAGACTCTCGGAACGGAAACAGCAGGAGGAAGAGCTCGAGAATAGAGTCAAGGCCCTGCAGCCGGAGTTCGATGCCTTGCTGCTGCAAGTGTCACAGCCTTGTGACGCCGATGTTCCGGTGGGCAAGGACGATACGGAGAACGTGGAACTCCGACGGGAAGGAGACGTCCGGCCATTCGATTTCGAGCCGAAGGACCACATCCAGTTGGGACTGGCGCTCGATATGATTGACGTGGAGCGAGGGGTTAAACTGGCCGGCGCACGCAATTACTTCCTCAAGGGCGACGGCGCCCTGCTGCACTGGGCGGTCCTGCGATTCGCGATCGATTTCATGGTCCAACGGGGGTATGTTCCCATGTCCGTGCCCCTCCTGATGCGGGACGAGGCGATGATGGGAACGGGCTACTACCCCGGCTCCGAAGAGCAGACGTACCGCATGGAGAGAGACGA
>CBFDDG010000058.1:0-14358 GCA_965603505.1 uncultured Phycisphaerae bacterium
ATGACCCGAACACCGAGTTCATCGAGCTGACCAACGCCGGCAGCGCAGCCGTCAATCTAAACCTCGTTCGCTTCACGAACGGCGTCGAGTACACCTTCGGCAGCTTCGAGCTGCCGGTCGGCGGCTATTGCCTGATCGTGCGAGACATCGCCGCCTTCGAGGCCAAATACGGTGCCGATCTGCCGGTCGTCGGGCAATATACGGGCAGTCTGAACAACGCGGGGGAGCGCGTCGAATTCGCCGACGCCGTCGGGACCGTCATCCAGAGCTTCCGCTTCGAGGACAACTGGTACGATCTGACCGACGGCCTGGGCTTTTCGCTCACGGTCAAGGACCCGGAATCGACCGATGTCTACAGCCTGGATAACAAAAGCCCATGGCGGCCCAGCGCCGAGGCGGGCGGCTCGCCGGGCACGGACGACAGCGGCGACGTGCCGGAGATCGGCTCGGTGGTCGTCAACGAGCTTCTGGCCAATTCCGAAGGCAGCGATCCCGACTGGGTGGAGCTGCACAACACGACCGGCCGGAGCATCCCTATCGGCGGCTGGTTCCTCAGCGACGATGCCGATGACCTGATGAAATACGAAATCGCCGCCGGCACCACCATCCCCGCCGGCAGATACGTCGTGCTGGATGAAAACAGCCACTTCGGCAACGAGGCCGATCCCGGCTGTGCGACCGCCTTCGCCCTGAGCAGCAACGGCGAGACCGTCTATCTGCACTCCGGCGCCGGCGGTGTGGTGACGGGCTACAGCGAGCAGGAGAAGTTCGACGCCTCCGATCCCGGCGTCACGCTGGGCCGCTATCAGAAGAGCACGGGCAGCACCAACTTCGTAGCCTTGCAACAGCCCACGCCGGGAGCGGCCAACGCCGAGCCCGTGGTAGGCCCGGTGGTGATGAGCGAGATCATGTACCACCCTGCGGACTCATCCGATGCCGAGTACGTCGAGCTGCTCAATATCAGCAGCAGCCCCGTAACGCTGTACGACGCGCTGCGGAAGGCCCCGTGGCGATTCACAGACGACCCGGACAACCCGGGCATCGAACTGCTGTTCCCCACCGACCCGGCGCTGACCCTCGCGCCCGGCGAGTATCTGGTCCTTGCGAAAGACCTGACCGCCTTCGACGCTGCGTACACGGTTCCGGCCGGCGTGACGGTTCTGGCCTGGGGAGCGGGCAAGTTGGCCAACGGCACGGAGAAGATCCAGCTCAGTAAGCCGGGCGACGCGGACGCCGACGGCAATCGCTCGTGGATTCGGGTGGATCGGGTGGTGTACAGTGACGGCTCGCACCCGCAGGACTTCGCGGAGGGCATCGACCCATGGCCGATTGAGGCGGACGGCCAGGGCTCATCGCTAATCCGGACGGACCCCGCCGCCTACGGCAACGACCCGGCAAACTGGCAGGCGGCAAACCCTTTGCCGGGACAGTAGCAGACGCATGAGCATTGGCTGCACGATGAATCATACAGGTGTTGATACACAAAGGACTCGGATTTTGAAGATCACGGTGTTGTCGATTGTGTTGGCTTTGGCTCTGGGTGTCGCAGCGCAGGCGGATTGTCCAGCCGGCGACCTCAACAATGACTGCCGCGTTGACATTGCCGATCTGCTGGTGTTCGCCGGGCAGTGGCTGACGGGACCGGATGGGCCGGCGGACCTCGATGGCAACGGACAGGTGGACGGAGCCGATCTGGCTCTCCTCGGCAGCGACTGGCGCCGGCAAGATTGCCCGATCGTGATTAACGAAGTGCTCGCCCATGCGCATGCGGCCGCCTCCGACTGGGTGGAGCTCTACAATCCCAGCAGCGTCCCCGTACACATCGGGGGCTGGTTCCTGAGTGACAACAGGAACGATCTGGAGCGATATCAAATCCCCGCGGGAACGACGATCGAACCGAACGGATACATCGTGTTCTATGAGACGACACATTTTGGGAGCCCCTTCGATCCGGGCGTGCGAACGCCATTTGCTTTCAGCGAAAACGGCGAGGTAGTGTGTCTGTTCTCGGGCGACGATGCCATCTTCCCCAACTTTCTGCTATCAGAGCCATTCGGAGCCTCCGAGACCGGCTATTCATTTGGCCGGCACTTGAAGAGCACCGGGACGTACGACTTCGTGACGATGAGCGAGTTGACGCCGGGTGAGGCGAACGCATACCCGCTCGTCGGGCCCGTGGTCATCAACGAGATCATGTATCATCCGGCGGTTGACGCCGATGCCGAGTACGTTGAATTGCTGAACATCTCGGGTGGGCCGATCACCCTGTTCGACTTTGTGGCGATGGAGCCGTGGCGGCTGACGGATGGATCGGGAATCGAGTTTCGCTTTCCCAGTGACGTCCCTGTGACACTCGATACGGACGAGCACATTGTGCTCGTGCGGGATGTGGATGCCATGCAGCAGTACGCGGTGCCCGGCGAGGCGAAGATGTTCGATTGGGGCTCCGGCAGGCTCGCCAACCAGGGCGAGACAGTCCAACTGCTCAGGCCCGGCGACGTGGACCAGCGGGGCACGCGATACTGGATCGAGGTGGACCGCATCGGCTACAGTGACGGGTCGCACGGCGAGGTGTTTCCGGATGGTATCGATCCATGGCCTCCGGAAGCGGACGGCCTCGGGCCTTCACTGAACTGCATATTCCCCTCGCGATACGGTAACGACCCGAATAACTGGCACGCGACGATCCCGACGCCCGGATCGGTAAACGATTGACCGGCCATCTGGCGATATCCATCTGGTCTGTCAGGAGGACAACCATGACTCTCGCGAAAAGACGTCTCACTGCCGTGTGCATCTGTGCTGCGCTCGCAATGACCGTCGGCGTTTGCCCGGCCGGCGTTCAGGAAGTCCTTGCTCCCGGCGTCACGGTCGACCGCGGCGCCGTCAACGGCGTGTGCATCGAGCGCAACGGCCGCAGGATAGTGGTCTATGGCGATCCGCAGCAGCGCTGGAAGACGGCCGACATGGTGCTCTTTACCCATGGTCGGCGGGATGTCGCCTGGGCGGGCTGGGCGCTCGTGGAGAGTGGGGCCCAATCCATTGTTCCGGCCGGGGAGGCGGAGCAGTTCGCGAAGGTCGCGGATTTCTGGACGAGCTTCTGGGAGAAACGCTTCCACGATTACGCGCAGCAAAGCACCAGGATCATAACGGCCCCTCTGCGCGTGGATCGAGCCGTACGGCAAGGCGATGAGATCGCGTGGCAGGACCTCACGGTGCGCGTCCTGGATACACCGGGATATACGCGCGCAGCGGTCTCCTATTTCATTGAGGCCGATGGCGTCACATACGGGTTCGTCGGCGACCTGATCTATGGTGATGGTCGCCTGTTGGACCTTTACAGCTTGCAGGACGCGGTATCGGAGGCTCGCATCGGCGGATACCATGGATACGCCGGCAGGATCGGTGATTTGCTCACGAGCTTGCGCAGGGTGGCTGCTCAGAAGCCGGAAATTCTCGTGCCCGCTCGTGGCCCCGTGATCAGGGAGCCGGCGGCGGCGATCAACCGTTTGATTCAACGGCTCCAGGCGGCGTATGAGAACTACCTGTCCATTAGCGCAGGCCGCTGGTACTTCCGGGACCAGTACGACACGCTCGCCACCCGGGTGCTGGCAAGTGCGGACAGGGTACGATGGATGCCTTATGCCGGTACCGTCGAGGAGTCGCCGCCCGCGTGGATTCTCGCCATTCATAACAGCCGTCTGATCCTGGCCCGCGATGGAGCGGGCTTCCTGGTCGACTGCGGATCGCGTGCCATCATTGACGAGATTGCCCGGCTGAAAGATCAGGGCCGGCTGAAGTCCCTCGACGGCCTGTTTCTCACACACTATCACGACGACCATACGGACAAAGTCAACGAGCTCCTACAGGCGCACGATTGCCCGGTGTACGCCACGCCGATCCTGGAGGACGTTCTCAAGCGGCCGGGGGCGTATCGGCTGCCCTGCCTGACGGCGAATGCGATGGGTCGGCTCCAAATCGTCCCGGACGGCCACCGTATGCGTTGGAAGGAATTCTCACTGACGTTTTATGACTTCCCGGGCCAGACTTTGTATCACGACGCCCTGCTCGTCGAGCGCGACACGGGCGAGAAGATCTTCTTCGTCGGTGATTCCTTCACGCCGTCCGGGCTCGACGATTACTGCCTGCAGAACCGCAACCTTCTTCACGACGACATGGGATACTCTTACTGCCTCGCTCTCCTGAAGGACACGATCCCGTCGGAGGCTCTGCTGATCAATGAGCACGTTCTCGAACCGTTTCGCTTCGATCGCGGGCAATTGAATCGCCTGGTTAGAACCCTTGGCGAGCGCAGGGATCTGCTCCGCGAGCTCTTTCCGTGGGACGAGCCGAACTACGGTATCGACGAGCAGTGGGCCCGCATCTATCCGTACGGACAACAGGCCGTGCCAGGGGAGTCAGTGCGACTCACGGTGAAGTTGCTCAATCACTCTCGCGGGCAAAACACATTCGCGGTCACCATGAATGCCCCGCAAGGCTTCAGGATCGAGCCTGCGGAAGCCACCGTCACAGCGGAGCCGGGACAAGAAACCGAGGCTGATTTCGAAATCAGGGTTTCGAACGAATGCCGCCCCGCTGTCTACGTGGTCACGGCGGACGTCCGGGTGGGCCCCTGGGACCTGCGGCAGTGGTGCGAGGGCCTGCTTAAAGTCACGGAACCGTAGTCTCCATGCCGCCCGGTCAGTAATCGAAGTATCGGACGCTGCCGTTGTCACGACCGGGCCAGTCCAGACGGATCACCTTGGTGACCGGTTGGTAGATCCAACCATAGGCGCCCGTGGCATCGGCCGGAAATGCCTCGCCGTTCTGGATGATGTACATCGTATCCAAGTCATTGAACGGGTTCTCGGGGATCTTCCGCAAACAGATTTCCTGCGTAGTCATTTGCGTGCGAAACTGGTCCACAGTGGGCACGCGAGTGCGGTCGTTGTCCGGATAGCCCGGGGCCACGCCGCTGTGGCGCACGGCATAGAACTCGATTGCACTTCGGAGAATCCGCAGGTCGCCCTTGGCGGCCGCTTCTTTCGCCTCCAGGGTCTGTCCGTTGAAACAGGGGATGACCAGTGCGGCCATGATCCCTATCATGGCCACAACGATCACCATTTCGACGAGGGAGAACGCGTTTCTCATCCTTTCGTGTCCTGGGCAGTGCCCCACGAGCCTACGGTTCAATTCCACGGGCGTCTTGCTGCCTCATCGGCTCCTGAAGGCGACCACTTAAGAATGCGGCGGCATTATGGGACGTCCATTTCGTGCTTGTTCCTCCCAGTGGCGATCCCCGCGTCCGTGCTCGACCTTATCGGCCATGAAGACTTGGGCCCGCGGGAACGATCATCTCGGCCAAATCCTTTACACCCGCAACGACTTCGTTATCATTGACTGGGCTATGAACGGAACGATCGTCCGGACTGGCTGATGATGCCGGTCCGCGGCATCGAACAGATACTCAAGGCGGGGTTGTGAGCGCGTCCATGGAGGTCGCATGAAGGAGCAGAGTCAGGTTTTGACAGATTTCAGCCTGCTGACGGACCACGACATCTATCTGTACAAGGAAGGCAACCACTTTCGCCTGTACGAGAAGCTGGGCGCCCATATCGTCGAGCGCGACGGCGTCCGCGGGACGCACTTTGCGGTCTGGGCCCCCAACGCCGCCACGGTTTCCGTCGTCGGTGATTTCAATCGCTGGGATCCGCAGAGGCACCCCCTTACCGCTCGACGGGATGGTTCCGGGATCTGGGAAGGTTTCGTGCCGCGGATCGGCAAAGGGACCGTGTACAAGTATCACATCGTTTCGAGCCACAACAACTACACGGTCGATAAGGGCGACCCGTTTGCCTTCTTCTGGGAGCTGCCGCCCCACACGGCGTCCGTGGTCTGGGACATGGACTACGACTGGGGGGACGACCGGTGGCGACAGACGCAGGCACAGCACAATTCGCTCAACGCGCCGGTTAGCATTTACGAGGTCCACCTCGGCTCGTGGCGCCGGGACCCAAACGATCCGAGCCGATTGCTCAGCTACAACGAGATCGCGCCGCAATTGGCCGAGTATGTGAAGGATATGGGCTTCACGCACGTGGAGTTTCTTCCCGTGATGGAGCATCCATTCTACGCATCGTGGGGGTACCAGACGGGCGGCTACTACGCCCCCTCGCGTCGGTACGGCTGTCCCCAGGACCTGATGTACTTGATCGACCATCTGCACCAGAACGGCATCGGTGTGATTCTGGATTGGGTGCCGTCGCACTTCCCGACGGATGAATATGGCCTGGGCTACTTCGACGGCACGCACCTCTACGAGCATGCGGACCCGCGCCTGGGGTTCCACCCCGACTGGAAGAGCGCGATCTTCAATTACGGCCGGCATGAGGTGCGGGCCTATCTCATCAGCAGCGCCATGTTCTGGCTGGACAAGTACCATGCCGATGCCCTGCGCGTCGACGCCGTCGCCTCGATGCTCTATCTGGACTACTCCCGCAAGGATGGCGAATGGATCGCGAATGAGTCCGGTGGGAGGGAGAACCTCGAGGCCATTCAGTTCCTGCGGCGCTTCAATCAGATGGTGTACCAGGAGTTCCCCGGCAGCCAGGCGATTGCGGAAGAATCCACGGCCTGGCCGATGGTGACCAAGCCCATCGAGACCGGCGGCCTCGGCTTTGGCATGAAGTGGAATATGGGGTGGATGCACGATACGCTCGAATACTTCAATCAGGATTGCATCTATCGCAAGTACCATCAGGACAAGCTGACCTTTTCCATCTGGTATGCCTTTTCCGAGAACTTCATCCTGCCGCTCTCGCACGACGAGGTCGTGCACGGCAAGGGCTCGCTCTACGGCAGGATGCCCGGCGATGTCTGGCAGAGGCTGGCCAATCTTCGCCTGCTGTTCGGCTACATGTACACCCATCCCGGCAAGAAGCTGGTGTTCATGGGAGGCGAGTTCGGCCAGCATCGCGAGTGGGCCCACGACCACAGCCTCGACTGGCACCATCTTGACGACCCGGCGCACCGAAACGTACAGAAATGGGTGCGCGATCTGAATCACCTGTATCGGGCCGAACCCGCCCTGTTCGAAACGGACTTCAACGGGAAAGGCTTCGAGTGGATTGACTGTCATGACGCGGACAACAGCGTGACCAGCTATCTGCGCCGGGACAAGGCTGGCTCCACCGTTTTGGCCGTCGTGTGCAACTTCACGCCGGTGCCCCGCTCCAGCTATCGCGTGGGCGTGCCCCTCGGCGGATTCTGGACCGAGATTTTCAACAGCGATGCCGCCGATTACGGCGGTAGCGGCCAGGGCAACCTGGGCGGTGTCGAGGCCTCGCTCGACTCCTTCTACGGGAAATTCGACTACACGCTGTCGATTACCCTTCCCCCTTTGGCGGTGGTCATCTTCAAGAGCACCACCGATGAACCACCGGAAGGCCAAACCAGCAAGTCCGAGCATGTAGAGCCAACCGTGTCCGCAGGGTAGCACGCGGAGCACACGGGATTGTGTGAGCAGGAGAGGTAGGCACCGGAGAGATAGTCCATGCGCATTCCGGCAGCAACCTATAGACTGCAGCTCAGCCCCGCATTCGGGTTCGAAGATGCCGAGGCCATCATCGGCTATCTTTCGGAACTCGGCATCAGCGACATCTATGTGTCCCCCATCCTCAAAGCGACGCAGGGCAGTACCCATGGATATGACGTCACCGGCCCGGATGAGTTGAATTCGGAATTGGGCACGTGGGAACAATTCCAGAGCCTCGCCGCCGAGGTCCGGGCTCGGCAAATGGGATGGGTGCAAGACATCGTGCCCAATCACATGGCCTACTCGAGCCAGAACGGGATGCTCATGGATGTTTTTGAGCACGGCCCCCACAGCGCGTTCTGCGAGTTCTTCGATGTCTTTCGAGACCACCCAGACCCGGAGCTGCGAACGAGAGTGCTGGCCCCGTTCCTGGCAAGGCCGCTCGCTGAGGTCCTCCGGCGAGGAGAGATCCGTCTCGTCCTGGACCCTGACGGGTGTGGGGTGCAGTACGAAGCGTGGCGTTTCCCCCTGTGCGCGCGATCGTACCCAACCGTCTTGCAGGGCAACCGCGACCGACCGGGTGAATCCCAAGGCGGCGGGCACGAGCGACCCTATATCCTTATGCGGGTATCCGAGCTATTCGCCCGATGGGGCGAAAAAGAGAACGTTTCGGAGGGGCCGGCAGAATTCAACGAGGCCAAGCGAACGCTCTTGCGGCTGTATGACCAAGACCCGCAAATCCGTGCCGGCATTGATGAAGCCCTGCAGTGGTTCAACCGTCCCGTGCAGGACGCCGTGGAGCAAAGCCCCCTGTTCCGGCTGCTCGACGAGCAATTCTTCAAGCTCGTCTTCTGGCAGGATGCGCAGGAGACGATCAATTACCGCCGGTTCTTCTACTTGAGCGACTTCATTGCCCTGCGCATGGAGGACCCGAAGGTATTCCAGCACACACACAGGAAGATCTTCGAGCTGGCCCGCGCCGGTATCATTACCGGGCTCCGCATCGATCACGTCGACGGCCTGTACGACCCGCGCGGCTACCTCAGTCGCCTGCGTGAGACGTTGCCGCAGATCTACCTTGTGGTCGAGAAGATCCTCGAACTCGACGAAACCCTGCCCACCGACTGGCCGATTCAGGGCACGTCCGGCTACGAATTCTGCAACTACGTCAATGCCCTCTTCTGCCGGCAGGAGAACGAGCGGACGCTCACACGAACCTATCACGAATTCATCGGTGCGGAGTTGGATTACGCCTCGCTGCTTTATGAGGCCAAACGGGAAACCCTCGAACAGCACATGGCCGGCGAGGTTACGTACCTGGCGCATCGGTTCGCGCAGGCCTCAACGGATGACAGCCTGCAAGATGCCGAGTCCACACGACGGGCATTGACGGCGATCATAGCGGCGCTTCCTGTGTATCGCACGTATGTCGACGCGCACCATTTCGCGGAATCGGACAAAGCGTATGTTACAGCGGCCATCGACGAGGCGAAGAAGCGGGCCGCGGACTGCGCGAGACAAATCGAACGGATCGGCCAATTGCTGCTTGCCGATTGGCAGGATGCCCCGAACCGTCGAACTCGACAGGCACGGCAGCACGTTCGGATGCGGTTTCAGCAGTTCACCGGCCCGGCCATGGCCAAGGGCTTCGAGGACACACTGCTCTACCGCTACAACCGGCTGCTGTCTCTCAGCACCGTGGGCGGCAATCCCAACAAGTTCGGCCTTTCCCTTGACCGGTTCCACCGCTTCAATCAGGCCCGCGCACGAGATTGGCCGCAGGCGATGAACGCCACGAGCACACACGATTCCAAGCGGGCCGAAGACGTCCGTGCCAGGATCAACGTCCTTTCTGAAATCCCGGAGCGCTGGCGGAGCGCCGTCACACGCTGGGCGGACTTGAATGAGCCTCACAAGCAGCGGGACAATGGCCTCTCGATTCCGGACCGAAATGACGAGTACCTGCTCTATCAAACCCTCATCGGCGCCTTCCCGTTCGAGGAACGTCAGTACGACCGCTTTGCCCAGCGCATCAAAGACTACATGACCAAGGTGGTGCGCGAAGCGAAGGTTCACAGCAACTGGGTGCAGCCGAATGCGGCCTATGAAGCGGCATGCCTCCAGTTCGTCGACAGGATTCTGGATCGTTCGACGGCGAATCGCTTCTGGGCCGACTTTGTGCCCTTTCAACGAGAGGTGAGCGAGTACGGCATCTACAACTCTTTGTCACAGACCATCCTGAAAATAACGTGTCCGGGACTGCCGGATTTCTACCAGGGAACTGAAACGTGGGACCTCAACCTCGTGGATCCGGACAACCGCCGGCCCGTCGATTTCGCCAGACGGGCGGGCTCGCTCAAGGAGCTCCAAAAGACGCCCGTCAACGGCTGGGTTCAGTTGGCCCGTGAGCTAATGGATTCAAAGCAGGACGGACGCATCAAGCTCTTCCTGGTTCATCGAGGTCTGCAGGCTCGCCGGGAGAACCAAAACCTGTTCCAAGCGGGAGAGTACCTTCCGGCCTCCGTCATGGGAGCCTGCGCGCAACACGTCGTCGCATTCTCCCGCGTATGGCATAGCCGCTACGCATTGACCGTGGCGCCGCGGTTCCTGACCTCGCTGATCAAACCCGGGGGATTCCCAGTGGGCAGGCAAGTGTGGGACGATACGCGGATCGCTCTGCCTTCGAAAGCCCCCTCCCCGTGGCGCGATGCGATCACGGGCGAGACATTCACCGCGCGGGGCGAGATGTTCATCGGAGATATTCTGAGCGACCTTCCTGTCTCCGTACTGCTGAGCGGGCCGACGACCGTCGGCGCGTGAAACCACCTGGAGGTTGCTTCACGCGCGGCCGTACGTAGCCGTCAGATTTCTTAACCGGCTGGCCCGGCCGGCCGTGATTTGCCCCGGACGCATTCGCCACCGCCAGTTGCCGTCCGTCCTGGCCGGGAGGTTCATTCGTGCCTTCGCCCCCAGCCCCAGAACGTCCTGCATGGGAATGATGGCGATCCTCGCCACCGAGCGCATTGCCAAGCGCATCAGCTCTGACGAAATGTCGCGGGCGGATACCTTGTGCCCGAGGTAATCAAACAAACGCCTTCGCCCCTGTCCTTTGATTTCCTTCTCGAACCAGCCGCGCGTCGTGTTGTTATCGTGCGTGCCCGTGTAGACAATCGAGTTCTCGACGTGGTTGTGCGGCATGTGCGGATTCCGCGCGGGGTCGCCCTCGAAGGCAAACTGTAGCACGTTCATACGAGGGAAATGATCCCTGGCCACCACTTCTCTCACGTCGGCCGTGATGTAGCCGAGGTCTTCCGCAAAGATGGCGGCGAAGGGAATCTGCCGGAACAACTCCCGGAAAAAGCTCGCGTGGGGGGCCTGGACCCACTTGCCCCGTATCGCGTTCTTGTGGCTTGCGGGCACCTCCCAGTAGGCGACGAGACCGCGGAAATGGTCGATCCGGACGAAGTCGAACAGAAGCAGATTGTGCTTCATGCGCTGTATCCACCAGTCGAAATTCGTCTCCTCCAGGCGCCGCCAGTCATAGACCGGATTGCCCCAGAGCTGTCCCGTCTCGCTGAAGTAGTCCGGTGGGACACCACCAATAAAACGGGGTTTCTTCGACCGGGTCAATTTGAAGAGGTCCGGGTGCGACCAGACATCGGCGCTGTCGTAGGCCACATAGATGGGGATATCTCCGACCACCTGGATCCCCTGCTCGTTGCAGTAGCGCTTCAGACGGAGGTACTGCCGGTAGAACACGTACTGCAGGAAGCGCTCCCGCTCGATAGAGACGCACAACTGGTCTTTGACGTCCTTGAGACGCGTCGTCTTGCCGTCCCGGATAGCGGGCGGCCAATCAGACCACATTCGTCCCTTGAAGTGTCGTCGGAGTGCCACGAAACTGGTGAACGGCTCCAGCCACCCGGCGTGCTTCTCCATGAACTCCTCGCAGTCAGGCGATTTCGCCGTTCTGCGGAAACGCTCGAAGGCTGTTGCCAGGAGCTTGCCCTTGTAGGAGGATGCCTTGCCATAATCCACCGTCTCGGCCGGGAAAGCAGGAGGACGGGAGATCTCCGCACGCGTCAGAAGCCCATCGCGATACAGCAGGTCCGGGCTGATCAGCAGCGGATTGCCGGCGAATGCGGAAGAACAGTTGTAAGGTGAGTACGCCGTTGTGGTCGTCGTGTGATTCAACGGCAGGGTTTGCCAGTAGTTTTGGCCCGCCGCTTTGAGGAAATCCACGAACTTGTACGCATCGGGACCGAAGTCGCCGATGCCATACTTCGAGGGGATGGACGTGACGTGCATCAGGATGCCGCTCGATCGTCGTCTGAGCATTAGGATCAGTCTCCACAGGTCAAAGGGCAAGAGCGTCGAATCTGACCCAGCCGGAGGGGCTTCTCATGATTGCCCTTTGCCTGTTCACTTGGCACTCGTTACGGGATTACCAAGCCGAGGCGCTGCGCGAGGCGGCCGAAATGCTCGATCCATTCGCTCGCTTTCTCATCGGCCGCCGCTGCCTTGCGTTTCATCTCGGGATATTTGTGCTTGGCGATCGTGAAGAATACGTTTTGTGCCTGCTGAAGATCCATTTCCGGCGTGAGCATGTGTAGAATCTCCAGCGATCTTTCAATGGATACCAGCAGATCGACCTCCTCGGGCGAACCCTCCCACAGGCTCGCCATCAGATTGATCTTGCGGCTGCCCTCGAAGCTCAGCCGCTCCCTGTCCAGGGCCAGGGACAGCCGTTCCGCCTCATCGGCAAGGTCGCGCAATCGATTGAGGTCGACCTCATCGTTTTGGATGACCGCACAGATATCCTCGTTCAGGATGAACTCGGCCGGCGCCGACAGGGCTTTCGGCAGCGGCATGTTCATGTTCCGAATCATCTGCATGATCGCGTAGTTGTGCTCGTAGATATGGCGGAACGAGGTCTCGATCTCTTCCCAAGTCCCTTCGAGAAGGAGGTTGAGGATCTCTCGCTGCTGGTCTTTGAACAGGTGGGACAGCGAATAGTTTTTCCCGTCAAAGGCCACATTCATCAGCCGCATGACCTCGTTGCTGTCGCCTGTGCGAAAGGCCTTCACGAGGTCCTGTTGGATCCGCTCGAACCGTTCGTCGGCCATACGACCCTGCACCGCCGCGAACAGATGGTGGTCCCCCAGATACAGCACGGCCGAATCGACCGAGTACTCCTCGAGCGTGATGTTCGACCGAATCTTGGTGCGACTCGTCGTCAGGACCTGTACGCCTGCCTCGATGTGTTCGAAATCTTCGATCTGTGCCGAATAGCAGTAGATCTCGGCTTCCTCCTCCGAGGATTCCTCGAAAACCGAACTCAACGCGAAGTGCGCGCCGACGCGATGCAGGTCGACGCGGGCCGGCTCGACATAGGCCTCATACACCTCTTTGCCGTTGTTGAACGGTCTGCGGCTCGTCGGGGCATTCAGCAGCATGTTCTTGAAATCCGTTTCCAGGTCCCAATTCTGGACCTCCTTGCATAACTGCATGGCCCGCGAGGCATACATCATCACCTGCACGCTCTCAATGCCGGAGATATTGTCGAAGAACCACCCGCAACTGGTGTACATGAGCATGGCGTTGCGCTGCATCTCGAGCAGTTTCAGAAATGTGCTCTTGTTGCCGGGATCCAGCTCCCGGCCCAGAGTTTTCGTAATGAAGCCGTTCACGTTTTCCGGGGAGCGGTCATTGATGACACGGATATACTCGTTTCTGATCCGCCAGGGATCCGGATGATAAGCGGCCATGCGATCCTGGTAGACGGTGATCACCCTGTCCCGAAGCCAGTCGAAGGCCTCTCGAAGCGGGGCGCGCCACTGCTGTTGCCCGGAGCGCGTCTGGTCGGCCGCACAGCCGCAGTTGCTTTTCCACCGCTCGACCCCGTGCACGCAACTCCACGAGCTCTTCTCCCAGATCTCCACCTCATGCTCCGGCGGAAACTTCTCAAGATATTCGGGGTAAATGGTGATCTTGGCCAGGTTGTCGCTCGCAATCCGATGGAGGCAGTAGGCCAGTGCCATGTCCCCGTGATGATGATGATGGCCGAATGATTCGCCATCCGTGGCCGCGCTGACCAGGCGGGCCGCCTCGCCATCGTTCGGAAAGGAGCCAATCATCTGTGTCGCAAAATTCTCGCCGCTGTGCAGCAGTCCCCCATAAGCGATGCTATGCGAAACTGGGCCATTGTAGAAGAACAGGCTTATTTGCTTGCCGGAAGGCAGATTGCACACGTACGAAATGCTCGTATCCAGATTGCCCTCGTTCACGTCCTTCCAGCGGCGTCCACTGCCGAGTTTTCGAATACGCTTTGCCTGGCGCGGCGCCAGAATGGTGAACTTGATCCCATATTCGGCCAGCACCTCAAGGGTGGGAATATCGACCGCCGTCTCGGGCAGCCACATCCCCTCCGGTTCTCTCTGGAAGCGCGTTTTGAAATCCTCGATGCCCCAGATTACCTGGGTATGCTTATCGTTCGTATTCGCCAGCGGCAGAACGCTGTGGTTGTAGGCCTGAGCGATCGCGCAGCCGTGCCCGGAGAACCTCTCCCGGCTTCTCCTGTCGGCTTCCAGAACAGACTCATAGGCATCCGGGGCATGCGACTGGAGCCAGTACAAGAGGGTTGGGCCGAAATTGAAACTGATGCTTTCGTAGTTGCTGACGATCTCAATGATCTTCTTATCCGGGCCGAGGATGCGAGAGGCGGCGTTCTGTCTGTAGCACTCCTCCGTGATCCGGACATTCCAGTCGTGGTAGGGATACGCCGAATCCTGGAGCTCGACATATTCCAGCCAGGGATTCTCCCT
>CBFDDG010000059.1:0-14229 GCA_965603505.1 uncultured Phycisphaerae bacterium
ATCGGCTGACCGAGTCGGATGGTCTGGCCGGAGCGCTCGCCCATGACGCACTGGGCGACCTTGTTGAAACGCCAGTGGTCGGGGCCAAGGTCCTCAAGCTTGATCAGGCCTTCAATACCGAACTTCTGCGATTGCACGAAGATACCGAACCCGGTCAGGCCGGTAACGACGCAGTCCAATTCGTCGCCGATGTGCTTGCTGAGCATTTGCAGGATCAGGACGTTCGTGAGTTCGCGTTCCGCGTCGGCGGCGCGCTCCTCGGTGAACGTGATGTGCTTGCCGATCCCGACCAGGTCCTGATTGGAGGTCACCTGCTTGGCCGTGTCCATGCGGTCGTCGATGTGGTACTGCAACATGCGATGGACGAGCAAGTCCGCATAGCGGCGGATGGGACTCGTGAAGTGGCAATAGTGCGTCGAGGCCAGGGCGTAATGACCAATGCTCGTCGGGGCGTATTGGGCGCGTTCCAGGCTCCTGAGCACGACCAGATTCACGGCCAGTGACTGTTCCGTCCCTTTCACGGACTTCAGGACGTCCTGGATCGTTCCGCGGTCGGGGTTTCGCGGCACCGCGATCCCCATCGCCCGCAGGAGCCTGGCCATATTCTTCATGCTCAGGATGTCCGGGTCCGGATGGATCCGTCGCATGAACGGCACGTTGCGGCGGTCCAGGATGGCGGCGACCGCGTCGTTGGCCTCCACCATGAACATCTCGATGATCGTGTGTGGATAGCTGCTCTCGGCGGGCCGGGCATCGACGACACGGCCGGCCTCGTCGAAGACCAGTTCCGGCTCGGGTAGATCGAGATGGATCATCCCGTTGGCCCTGCGGCGTGCCTCGATCCGCCGGCTCAACGCGTCCATATTCTGGAGCAGCTTGATCACCTCGCGTTTGACACCCTTCGTGTGTCCTTTGAGAATCCCGTCCGCCTGCACGTAGGTCAGCCGGGCCGTGGAACGGATCACGCTGTTGGCGACCCGGCGCGACAGGATGTTCCCCTTTTCATCGTACGTCAGGTACACGCTCTTGGCGAATCGCCTCTGCTCGGGCTGGAGGCTGCAGATGCCATTGCTGAGGATCTCGGGCAGCATCGGAATCGTCTTGCCGGGTAGATAGGCACTGTTGCCTCGCAGCCGGGCTTCCTCGTCCAGTGCCGAATCCGGCGGGATGAAATGACTGACGTCCGCGATGTGAACGCCAAGAATCCAGTTGCCCTTTGCATCCGTCGCCAAGCTGATGGCATCATCGAAATCCTTCGCATCAGGCGGGTCGATGGTGGCGACTACTTTATCGCTGATGTCCTCGCGGCCGTCGACCCGCTCGGCGTTGAACCCAGTGGCGGCGGACCGTGCCTGCTCCAGGCAGGCGGCCTCGAATTCGCCCGGCAGATGGTATTGGTGTACGATGGATGCGATCTCGGCGTCGTACTGCCCCGCTCGTCCGAGCACCTCGATGATGACGCCGCGAGCGAGGTACTTCTCCGTCGGGTAGGAAAGGATTTCGACCACCACCTTGTCCTTTTCGCGGGCGTTCTTGGCCGTCACGTCCTCCACGACGATGGGCTCGACGAACCGGCTACTGTCCGGCTGCACGATCCACGCCTCCGGGTGGTGCGTCAGCGTGCCGACGAACCGGTTGTTGGCCCGCTCGAGCACTTCGATGACCTCGCCGGTATAGCGGATCTCCGGGCCGCGCCGGCCCTTGCGATGGACCTTCGCCAGGACGGTATCGCCGTTCATCGCGTCGCCGGTGCTGTCGGGGGGGATGAACAAATCGCCGTGCGAGTTTGGCTCCAGCGGACTGACGAATCCAAAACCCTTCGGATTCGCCCGAAACGTCCCGACCACCTGGCCGGCGATCGAGGGAAGCGTGATGAGATTGCCGCCGCCGAGAACGACGTAGCCGGCCCGGCGTAGCTCGTCGAATGCGACCTTGAATTCCGCGTAGGCGTCCTGGTCGACCCCCAGTGCTTTCGCCAACTGGGCCAGTTTGAGCGGCTGGTACTCCTCGCGTTTGAGGAACTTGAGGATTCGATCCTTATAAATCTGAGGCATCCCTGCTCTCCCTAAAGAAACAGCACCCAACCGAATTCGGTTTCGACGGGGTGCTGTCGATTGCGTCATCGCCATCCATGATCCTGCCGCAGAAAGCGAATGATCGAATGAGGCCCATCCGACGGGCTATATCAGCCGCCCTGCTTGGCCTTCAGGGCATTGAGCTTCTTCGCCAGGCGGGATTTCTTCCGCGCGGCGGTCTTCTTGTGCATCGCACTCGTGGAGGCCACCTTATCCACTTTCTGAACGGTAAGCCGGAACTGCTCCTCGGCTGCCGCGACATTCCCTGCGTCCAGCACGCTCTCAAAATGCTTGATCTCCGTCTTGACCTGACTCTTGCGAGAGCGGTTGGTTCCACGCTTCTTCACGTTCTGTCTGATTCTCTTCTTTGCCGACAACGAGTGTGCCACATTGATCTCCTGAACAGTTGCTCTATTCTAACGCCTACTTACCGAGAGGTCGCTTTCCATTCATTCTCCGTCGGGTTTACCCGCTCCGGAACCGAACGAATCCGAGGCCGCCCGCAGTTTGTCCACCCGTGCGCTGACGTCCTTATAGCCGAAATCCAGTTGTGCGATCTTCCGGTACAACTCCAGGGCTTTGTCTTTCTCACCCTGCTCTTCATACGTACGGGCGAGATTATACCGTAATTCTTTGGCCGTTGCATCATCTTTTATTTCGTATGACTCAATGGCTCTCTGGAAGATCTCGGCGGCATCGGTATACCAGCCCTTCATGAAAAAGCAATAGCCCACCTTGTCCATGGACGAGATTTTGTGCCGGGGGTCCTTTTGGGCTTCCTGGAACAGCGGAATTGCCTCGTTGTACCGCTTGTTTCGCGTCAGCCGAAGGGCGTATTCGTATTTGGCCGTGAGGTCCGTGGGGTAGTTCTCCACGGAGAGACGGTAATGCTCGAGCTCCGTACTGCTTAGCTGCGTCGTCAGCTCGCTCACGGCCCGCTTGGCCGCGGCGTCCTTCGGCTGGGCCTCCGCCGTCTTCCTCGCCTCACGCAGCTTGCGTCTGATCTGCTTCATTTTCAGCTTGCCGGCACGCTGTTTGAAGCTGAAATCGTTCCGCCCGACATAGGCGTCCTCGAGCAATTGGATGGCCTCGTTTTCACCCTCGTCCGTATCGAGGTCCGCCAGGGCCTGGGCGAGACTGAAGATGTTTTTCGGCTGGTCCGGCTCCCGGGCATACGCCTTCCGGGCTTCCTCAACAGCCCCGGTGCGATAGTCCCTGGTCTTGATGACCCGGTCTTGAGCGTATAGCCTGGCCTGTGTTTCCTGGTCGCGAATGGACTGGCGGAAATCGCCTCCCATGTCGTACTTGCCCTTGGACATGGTCAGCTCGGCGGAAAGGTCCTTGAACTCGTCCGCCAGTGCTTTGTCGTCGGGCCTCATGCGGGCGGCGCGCTGGCAGGCCGCCACCGCCTTGTCGTATTGGCCCAGGGCGGTATAACAGTCCTTCAGCAACAAGTACGTGTGCAGCGAAGGCTTCTCCACCGCGTTGTTCGTCTGGAAGATCAAGTTGGCGATCCAGTGGGCGGTCTTGTTGAAACCGCCATCGACGGCCGCCCTGAGCATGGCCTCGGCGTACGAGAGGTTATCCGGGTCCTTGGCGAACAAATACTCAGCGTTGAGCATGTGCTCGAGCGGGGTCTTGCCCCGCATTCGCTTGACTTTCTCCACCATCGAGGGTCTCTTGCCGCCCTTGCCCCGGCGCTGCAAGCCGAGTTCGCACAAGGGCAGATGCCCTTCCTCGAGGGCTTCGGGCACCCGTTTCAGTCCATCGAGGTACATATCGATGGCGTAATCGTACTGTTTCGTCTCGGCCGCTTTTCGAGCCCTCTCGAAGAACGCCCGGGCCTCGTCAAGATTCTGTATGCCGGCTGATTCAGTCATCACTGCCTCGATCTTCTCTTCCTTTGTCTCCTGCGCCGGGACGACAGGATCCTCCTCCTTGACGCGAGTTCGCTGCGGCCGGGTTCGGCCCGAGACTGGGGCCTGGGACGCCGTCCTGGCGGGCGTCCCCCGGCCGGTCGAAAGGAGTTTCGCCCGGATCTGTCTCAAATCAGTGAGCAGTTTGTTGTCCTTGGGTTTCAGGCGGAGCGCCCGCTGACAGGCGGCGGCAGCCCGATCATACTGCCCAATCGCGGTATACGCCTCCTCAAGAAGGATGTACAGGTTCGCCGAAGGTTTCCTGGCCTTGTTGTTCGCCAGGAACATCAGATCGGCCATCCACTTGGCCGCCTCGCCGTAGCCTCCCGCCACAGCCGCTCGCAGCACGGCCTCACCGTAGGCGAGATGCTCCGGGTCCTTGGCAAGGAGGTACTCGGCATTGAGCATTTGTTCGAGGGGACCGTCCCCGGCAGAGAGCCGCTGCTGCGCCTCCTCGGCCGAGGGTGGGGGCCCGTTGCGCTCCTGCCTCTGCAAAGCCAGGACGCGAAGCTCGATATGGCCTTCGGAGACATCATCCGGCGTCAGGCGAAGGCCCTCAAGGTACGCATCGATAGCGCGATCGAGGTCGCCCGCCTCGGCTGCCTGGCGGGCCCTCTGAAAATGAGCCCTGGCTTGCGCTCGAAGATCCGGTTCAGGCATAGTGTCGTTAAGTGCTTGTCCGTTCAAATGATGTATTACTCTTTAATGGTAATATTCGGCTCAATTTTGTCAATGAATAAATCCTTGTACGCCAATTCCGGCTGTGTTATAAGGACTCCCAACAGCCGTACAGGCAATATCGGGCCGACGGAAGGTCCGTATGGCTTCGTACGTTTCTACGTTCTGGAGAACACCTTTATGAGGACCGCCCTCGAGCAGTACGATCCGCAGATTTACGAGCTCATCCGACAGGAGGAGACGCGGCAGAGCGGCTCCATCCGCCTGATCCCCTCGGAGAACTATGTCTCCAGGGCCGTTATGATGGCCACGTCGAGTTGTCTGACGAACAAGTACGCGGAGGGGTACCCCGGCAAACGATACTACGAGGGCCAGCAGGTCACCGACCTGATCGAGAAACTCGCCCGGGATCGCGCCAAGAAGCTCTTCCAGGCCGACCACGCCAATGTTCAGCCGTATTCGGGGTCGGTGGCCAATCTGGCGGCGTACGCAGCTCTCATCAAGCCGCATGAGACGATCATGGGAATGTCGCTCGTGCACGGGGGACATCTCACACACGGCTGGAAAGTCTCGCTCACGAGCAAGTTCTTCAATTCCGTGCCCTACGAGGTGGACACGCAGACCGGCCGGCTCGACTACGACCGGATTCGCGACCATGCCAAGAAGCATCGGCCCAGGATCATTATCTCCGGAGCCACGGCCTACCCGAGGACCATCGACTTCGAAATCTTTGGTGAGATTGCCCGCGAGGTCGGGGCGTACCACGTCAGCGATATCGCCCACATTGCGGGCCTCGTCGTCGCCGGCATCCATAAGAGCCCGGTGCCCTACGCCGACATTATCTCAACGACGACCCATAAAACGTTGCGTGGCCCGCGGGGCGGCATGCTGCTGTCCCGGGCGGAGCACGCCGACAAAGTGGATCGAGCCGTATTCCCCGGTCTGCAGGGCGGCCCCCACATGCATACACTCACGGCGATCGCCGTCGCCATGGCCGAGGCTGATACGCCGGAGTTCGTGGCCTATGCCAAGCAGATTGTCAAGAACGCCAAGGCCCTGGCCGAGACGTTGATGGAATCTGGTTTCAACCTCGTCTCCGGAGGGACCGATAACCACCTCATCCTGATCGACCTCAGAAACATGGAGATCCCCGGCAAGAAGCTGGCCAAGGCGCTGGACCGGGCGCGTATTGTGACGAACTACAACACTGTGCCGGGAGATCCAGCGCCACCGTTCAATCCGAGCGGCCTGCGGCTGGGAACGCCGGCGATCACGACCCGCGGCATGAAGGAGTCGGAGGCCCGTCAGATTGCCGGCTTCATTCATCGTGTCGCCGAGAACATCGACAAGGAATCCGTCATTGAGAAGGTCGGCAAGGAAGTCCTGCTGTTGTGCTCGCGCTTCCCGGTCCCCGAGCATTTCATCATACCGTCCAAGAACGGCAACCGGGACTGACGGGCCGGCCGGTCGTGCCCCGTAACCATATGGGTTCAGAGACATTAACAGCGGCCGTTCTCGGTCTGAACGATTCCGGGCGACGCATGCTCAAGGCGGCGGCATCCACCGGCTGCTTTCAGATCAGGGCCGTGGCCGATCAGGACCGTCAAAAGGCCGAGAAGACTGCCGCCGAGCTCGGATGTGACGCCTATAGCGATTATCGCCAGTTGATCGTCCAGAATCAGTTCGATTGTCTCCTCGTGGCGGCGGAAACCCACACCTGCGACGAGCAGTTGAAGGCCGCCATGAAGAGGAAGTTCAATATCCTCACGCTCCCACCGCCGGGGCGGACCTTCGAAGAAGCGCTCGAGTACGTGCAGTTGGCCGAGAGCGAGAAGGTCCGGTTCGCCGTCGCGAATGCCGCGCGGTTCCGGTCGAGTCACGCCACCGCACACGAACTGATCTCACAAGGCCATATCGAGCAGGTATTCCTGATTATGGCGTGCGGCACGATGGGGGCCGCGGATCGGCCCGCATGGCAGACCGATCCCAAACTCGCCGGCGGAGGGGTTCTGCTGCATGATTGCTATCAAACGGTAGACCAGATTCTCCGGAGCTTTCCAATCCCTGAACAGGTCTACGCCCTCGCGGCCAATCAGGCCCCGGACAAGCAGCAGCGACTCTATCTGACGGAAGACACCGCCCTTGTCTGCATGAAGTTCAGCGAGGCCCTCATGGGCAGCCTGACGGTCACGCGACGCAATGAGATCGGGCCGAGCGGTATCACCATTCAGATCCATGGCAAAGGGGCCCGTCTGATCGTCACGGACCATGCCGTCGTACTGGAAACGCACGACGGCCAGGGCGATCGGAAATGGCAGTATGATGAGGATGAGCAGGTCATCACCGAGCGGCTCCTGACGAGCTTCGCTCAGAGCCTCCGGGCCGGCGCCGAGCATGAATTCCCCGGCGGTGCGGCGGACAATCTCAGAGACATGGCCGTGTTCGAATCCGCCTATCTTTCGGCACGAACGGGCTTTCCGGAGGAACCCGCGCGGATCCTGCAAATGGCGGGCAACTCCGCGGGTGCGGCAACAAGTATTTGACAGTGCACCCCAGCAAAGGTACTCTGTGGCCACGGTGAAGGGGCCTCGAAAATCGAGCTCTGACCGATAGAACAAGTAGAGAAACGCACAGTCCAATTCCGGGAGGTTCGAGCTATGAAGAATTTGGTGTATGGCGGCATCATCGTTGGGTGCATTCTTTTGGCCGTGATCGTGTTCATGGTCACTCGCTCCGGCGGCGGCGCCGGCCTCGACAGTCTCTCCGACGCGGAGATGACCTGGGTCAAGTGCATGAAATGCGGCCAGAGTTACGAAATGGGCCTGAAAGAGTACTACGAGGAGCTTAACGAGAAAGCCAAAGCCAATCCGACTCCCATGCCGGTCGCCCATCCTCTGACCTGCCAGAAGTGCGGACAGAATGCCGTCAGGAAGGCGGTCAAGTGTGAAAAGTGCGGCGAGGTCTTCTTCGAGTACAGTGTCCCCAACGATTTCCCGGACCGTTGTCCCGAGTGCAAACACAGCGCCACTGAGGCGAAACGAAAGGCACGCCTGGCGGAGCAGCAGCAATAGTCTGCATCTGCATCTTGGACCAGACAGAGGCGTAGAGAGAGGCGAATCGGACACTGACGCCGCGAAAGAAGGCCCGGGCATAGCACGGAGGCCCGCCTTCACTCTCCGCGGGGCGTCTTCGATGCCTGCACTTTCCGGCGGTTCTTGTGTTCCTCCAAGGGGGTCAGGACTCTGTCGGCGTATTCTTCCTCGCCATTCTTCAGAGCGTCCATTGAGGCATACCGCCTCGCAATGCGGTCTTCGAGATAGGCGATACGGTTCTCCGGGTTCGGATGGGTGGAGAAGAACTCGATCGGCCGAACCGTCTGGAGGTCCTGAAGGATCTGCATGGTCTCGACCATACCGTTCGGATCATAGCCGGCCTGGATCATGTACGACAGGCCGACCAGATCGGCGTCTATTTCATCCTCCCGGCTGTACTGCAGGGTCAGCACGCTGGTGATAAACATCGTCGCCCGCCCTACGTCGGAGGGCACGTCCCCGACGTGAGCGGCCGCCACAAGCGCGGTCATCCCGATCTGACGGCTCATCGCGGCCATACTGTCGCGGGCCACAATGTGCCCCACTTCGTGGCCCAGGATCGCTGCCAACTGCGCCTCCGATTCGAGCTCTTCCAACAGTCCCCTTGTGATGAAGACGTAGCCGCCCGGCATGGCGATCGCGTTCGCCATATCCGTGTCGACCGCGGCGAAGTGATACGCCATGTCCGGCCTGTGACAGAAGCGGGCAATTCTCTGGCCCACGCGGTTGATGTAGCTTTGCACGCTCTCATCGGGGATACGCCCGCCAAGTTCCTTCTCCACATAGGGTGCATACTTGCGGCCCAGCGCGAGATCCTCTTCCGGGGAGAAGAACATCAATTCCTCTTCGCCCGTAATGGGATTGACGGCACAGCTCGACAGAAGAGCCAGCGACACGCTGAGCAGTAAAACACGAGTAGTGGTCGCGTGTATCACAGCCGATGCTCCCGAATTCATGGATTTTGCTTGAAAAGCCCGTGAGTCGGATTATACTCACGATTTTACCTATATGGTAGTGCAAAGGATAGCCCGATCCAATCCTTGCGACGGCTGTAGTCAGGCTGGCGCGTGCGGCGAGGTCTATCATCAGCTTGGTTGTGCCAAAGGCCCCTCTGTAGCGCCGAAGGTGGCCGTCGCGTTCCTGCTGCCGATTCTGATGTTTGTGGTTGCGCTCGGCGTATTCCAATGGGCTCTGGGCAGCGCGGTGGCCGAGCCGTATCAGACACCGTCGGCACTATTTCTGGCTCTGGCTGCCACGGCGGGGTCAATGTTCGCCGCGCGGATGGCTGTGCGACTCTGCCGGAAGAAGCAAGATCGGGAATAGACGACGATGAGCATGTTTACCAACGACAACCGCTCTTTCGCCGGAGGGGTGCATCCGCCGGAGAGCAAACATCTCACCGAGGACAAGGCCATTGAGCCGGGACCCTTGGCGAAAGAGCTTGCCATACACTTGAGTCAGCATATCGGTGCGATTGCCAGGCCGGCCGTGAAGAAAGGTGATACGGTCCACGGAGGGCAAAAGGTCGGCGAGTGCGATGCCTTCGTCTGTGCGCCGGTTCATACGCCGGTCGCGGGCAAGGTGAAGGACGTGGCACTGCAGCCGCATGCCGTCCTCGGGCGCGGCAGGGCCGTGATCGTTGAAGGGCAATCCCAGACGCCGCCCACCGTGCCCTCATTCGTTCGGCCGGCGGACTTCGATCCTGCAGCCTGGACGCCCGAACAGATCTGCGACGCCGTCCGCGAGGCGGGGATCGTCGGTATGGGAGGAGCCGGGTTTCCCACGAGCGTCAAGATTCAGCCCGATCCCAAGAAACCCCGAGAGGTCCTGCTCATCAACGGCTGCGAATGTGAGCCGTACATCACCTGCGACTATCGTATCATGCTGGAATGGACGGAGCAGATCGTCACGGGCATCCAGCTCGCCCAAAGGGCCTGCGGCACCTCGACCGTCGTGCTCGCCATCGAGGACAACAAGCCCAAGGCCTTCGAGCAGATGAACGCGACGTTGCACGGGCTCGGCCTGGCCGACCGCATCCGGGTGGTGTCCCTGGCGACGAAGTACCCCCAGGGCGGGGAGCGTCAACTCATCCGGGCCGTGCTGCGCAAGGTGGTCCCGACGGGAGGAATCCCCCCGATGATTGGGGTGGTTGTCACAAACGTGGCCACGGCGGCGGCGCTCGCCCATGCCGTCATGGACGGCCGACCGCTCACCCATCGTGTGGTCACGGTCAGTGGGGAAGGCATCGCCAACCCCGGCAACTACTATGTTCCCATTGGCACCCCGGTGCAGGCATTGATCGATCATTGCGGCGGCATGAGGGAGGATTGTGCGAAGGTCGTGATGGGCGGGCCGATGATGGGGCTGGCCGTCGCCGATATAAGCACGCCGATTACCAAGACCAGCGGGGCTGTCACATTCTTGTCACAGACACAGGTCGCCGGCGCGGACGGCCAGTGGCGTGAAACGCCGTGCATTCGGTGCGGCCGATGCCTCCAGGTCTGTCCGGAGAATCTCAACCCGACCCGGATCGCCCAGGCGGTGAAGAACAGTCTGATGGATAAGGCTGAGGGCTACTATATCAGCGCGTGTATCGAGTGCGGCTGCTGCAGCTACGTCTGCCCGGCCAATATCGACCTGACGGGCTATATCAAGACGGGCAAGATCCAACTGGCCCGACAGAGGAAGAAGATGCCCGCCTGAGCGGCGTGCGCCTTCATCGCAAGGAGACCGAAGGATCCAACCGATGTCCCAAGATATCAGCGTCTCATTTGCCCCGCACATTCGCAAGCCGCTCTCGACACAGCGGATCATGCTCGATGTCATCATCGGCCTCTTGCCGGTCATGATCGCGGCCGGCTTCTACTTTCGATTTCGCGGGCTCCTGCTGATCGGGGTGTGCGTGGTTTGGTGCCTGGCTCTCGAGTGGCTCTGCAACGTGATCCGCGGGAAGGCGAGCTCGCTCTGGGACCTCAGCGCGGTGGTGACGGGCATCATTCTGGCGCTGTCGCTGCCACCCGGGCTGCCTCTCTGGGCGGCCGCCATTGGATCGGGCGTGGCGATCGTCGTGGGCAAGATGGTCTTCGGCGGTCTCGGGGCAAATGTGTTCAATCCCGCCATGGTCGGGCGTGCCTTCCTGACGGTCTCTTTCGGCATGTTAATGACCGCCTGGACGGTGCCGGCCACCCTGGATCCTGATCTGCCGCCGGTCGAGCCGACGAATATCCAGGATGTCCGGACCCAGGCGACACCACTGGCCTGGAGTAAGATGGCCATCAAAGATCAGAACGGGGCGAAGATCTACAACGAGCGCCAGTTCCTCCCGACGCTGACGGGGAATATCGCTGGCTCCCTCGGCGAAACCAGTGCTATCGCGGTTCTCATCGGGGGAATCTACCTCCTTCTGCGGAGAACGATCGATTTTCACATTCCCCTTGCGGTACTCCTGTCCGCATTCGTCTTTGCCGGCGTCGCCTATCTGATCGATTCGGATGCCTTCGTGCAGCCGTTCTACCATCTCACCAGTGGTGCGCTGCTGTTCGGTGCGTTCTTCATCGCGACCGATCCGGTCACGGCCCCGCTGACCCGGCGCGGGATGTGGCTCTTCGGTCTGGGCGTGGGCGCGCTGACGCTGCTCATCCGAATCGTCGGCGAATACCCAGAAGGGTTTATGTTCGCCGTGCTGCTGATGAACGGTGTCACACCCCTGATTGACAGGTTGTTCCGGCGCGTGCCGGTGGGAGGGAAGCCCCGTGTTGCGTAGTCTGAAGCACTTCCTTCAGGAAAGCTGGCTGCTGATCGCCGCTTCGTTCTTCTTCGGCCTGCTGATCGCAGCCACGAACGCGGCCTTGTCGCCGCGAATCGAGATGAACAAGGTCACGAAACTGACCAGTCTCGCCGCCGGTCTGCTGACGGAGGCCAAGCGGTTTGTCCCTCTGCCCGAGCCGGTCGAGGTCAGGACCCGCGGTGGCAAGACGGAGCCCGTCGCGGTGTACAAGGCCGTCGCCGGCGACGAGGTCGTTGGCTGGGTTTTCAAGGTGACCGGTTCGGGATTCGCCGGCAAGATCGAGATGGTCGTGGCCGTCGATGAGCCGTTCGAGAAGCTGGCCGGCTTCGACGTTCTCGCCAGCAATGAGACGCCCCAAATCGGCGATCAGATCAAGGAGATGTCCTTCCGGGAGCAGTTCATGGGCGCCCCCGCCGACCGCTTCACGCTCGTCAGCACGGGCAGCCGCCAGGAGATCGACTCGACGATCGTCGCGATCAGCGGCGCGACGGTCAGCAGCACCGCCGTGGTGGAGGCCATGAATCTCTACCTTCCGCAGATCAAAGAGCAATTGCAGCAGAAAGGGCTGATCGGCGATGACAACCAACCCTGAGGGACAGATGGGACTCTATGGAGACGCCGTAGTCAACGGGCTGTGGCGGGAGAACCCGGTCCTGCGCATGATTCTGGGGATGTGCCCGACGCTGGCGGTGACCGCCGCCCTCAAGCCGGCCCTGACGATGGGCCTGTGCGTCATCTTCGTGCTCGTTTGCAGCAACATCATGGTCAGTCTGATGCGCAAAGGGCTGCGGCCTCACGTGCGAATTCTCATGTTCACGCTGACGATCTCCACCTTCGTAACCATCGCGGACCTGTTTCTGCGGGCGTACGTGCCGAAGATGAGCGAAGCGCTCGGGCCATACGTGCCCCTGATCATCGTCAACTGCATCATCATCTGGCGCGCCGAGGCGCGAGCCAGCAAGAGCGGGCTGTTGGTGAGCGTCGTGGATGCACTCGCTATGGGTGCGGGGTTCACGCTCGCCCTGGGCATCCTGGCCACCATCCGGGAGATCCTGGGGACCGGCCAGCTTCTTGAGATCCAGATCCTGCCCAAGGCCTTCCCCGCCTGGGCGGCGATGGGCATGCCGGTGGGCGCGTTTCTCACCTTCGGATTTGTGCTCGGCGCGATGAATGTGATAACGAGGAAACGAAGCTGAGGGATATCGCAAGATGGATACGCTGTACATTCTGCTGACGGGCTTCATCTCCGTCGTACTCATCAACAACCTTGTCTTCACGAAGTTCCTGGGCATCTGCCCGTACATCGGGGTGTCCGGGCGGATCGATATGGCCTTCGGCATGGGACTGGCCGTCACCTTCGTGATGACGCTCAGCGGCACGCTCACCTGGATGATCGACCATTGGCTCCTGATGCCGCTGGGCCTCGAAGTCGCACGATACGTGGCCTTCATCATGGTGATCGCCGCCGCCGTCCAATTAGTCGAGATGTATCTCAAGCGGTTCTTCCCCTCCTTGTACGAGAGCTTTGGCATCTTCCTGCCTCTGATCACGACCAACTGTGCGATCCTCGGCTTGTGCCTTTTTCTCGTCATCTGGGGCGTCGGCTCTCTGATCGAGGCGGTGGTCCTCAGCTTCGGGGGCGGCATCGGCTTCACCATCGCGATCTGCATCATGGCCGGCATTCGCGAAAACCTCCGAATGGTCGATGTGCCCGAGGCCCTGCAGGGGGCGCCGATTACGTTGATCACGGCGGGCCTCCTGGCCCTGGCCTTCATGGGATTTGCGGGAATGATATGATGATCCTCGCCAGTGTTGTCAGTGTGTTGGGCTACGTTGTGCTGGCCGGGCTGATCATGCTCGGCCTGGGCACGACCTTCGCCATCCTGTTGCTCATCGCCAGCGAGAAGCTCAAGGTCCCGGTGGACCCGAGAGTCGAAGAGGTCTATGCCACCCTGCCCCACCTCGACTGCGGCGCCTGCGGCTATCCCGGCTGCAGTGGATACGCCAAGGCCGTGATCGAGAACCCGGAGCTGCTGGGCGGCTGCGCCCCGGGGGGGCCGGAGGCCGCCAACGCCATCGCGACCATCCTCAACCTCCAGGTGAGCCAGGAAGGCCCCCCGCTGCGGCCGGTCGTCATGTGCCGGGCCCACAAGCCCGAGCGGACCTACTACGGCCAGTACCAGGGCATCCCGAGCTGCATCGCCGCCAACGCCCTGGCCAACGTGCAAGCGTGCAAGTTCGGCTGCCTCGGATACGGCGATTGCACGCGCGCCTGCAAGTTCGGCGCGATGCATATCGAAGACGGCCTGGCCACGATCGATTACACGAAGTGCACCGGCTGCACGGCCTGCGTCAAGGCCTGCCCGCGAAACCTGATCAAGCTGGTCCCCTTCGGCCACGAGAACATGATGGTCGTCGCGTGCAGCAGCCTGGAGAACGGCAAATCCACGCGATCCTTCTGCCAGGTCGGTTGCATCGGCTGCGGCTTGTGCGTCAAGCAGAGCGACGCCTTCGCGATCGAAGACAACCTCGCCCGCGTGGACTACGCGAAGTACGAGCCCTCCGGCCAGAACGAGACGGCCTACAACAAGTGCCCCACCGGCGTCATCGTCTACCGAGGCCCAACCGCCCCCGCCCCGCGAGAGCCCAAAGCCAAGCCGACCCCCACCGCCAAGGCTTGA
>CBFDDG010000060.1:0-14151 GCA_965603505.1 uncultured Phycisphaerae bacterium
GTGACGCTGCTGAGCGTCAGCTATCCGCCGGGCGAGGCGGCGCTGGTCTGGGAGATCAGCAGCGCCGGCGACTACGCCGAGACCGTGCGCATCAGCTACCTGCTGCGCAACATCGACCGGCTCATCACCTACAAGGCCGTCGCCGACAAGGCGGAGACCCAGGTGGACCTCAAGAGCTACCTGGTCCTGCGGAATTTCTCCGGTGAGGATTTCGAGCAGGCCCGCGTCCTGCTCGATTACGGCGAAGCGTTCGAGCAGGGCGTCGACCACGAGGAGACGAAGCGCATGCTTTTCCTGAAATCGCCCGCCGTTCCCATTCGCAAGATCTGGACGTTTGATGCCGCTCTGTTGCCGTGGGACCCGGAGCAGCTCGAAAACCGGAACGTGGGCGTTCCCGTCAGCTACGAGATCACCAACGACGACAACAGCGGTCTCGGTGAGTTTGCCCTGTGGGGCGGCAAGGCCCGCATCTTTCAGGAAGACGGCCACGGCAGCACGATCTTTCTGGGCGAGGACAACGCATCGCTCGTGCCCGTGGGCGAGAAAGTGAAGCTCTACATCGGCGACAGCCGGGACATCGTCGTGACGCAGCGGAAGATGCGTGATGCGCAAATCAACCTCCGCAAGAACGATTCGGGGCGGGTCGTGCTCTTTGACACCGACGAGATCATCACGGCCAAGATCGAGAACTTCAAGGACAGCCCGGCCGTTCTGACCATGATTCAGCACATTCCCGGCCAGTGGGACATGGAGCAGTGCAACCTCAAGTACACGAAGAAAGATGCCTCCACGCTCGAGTTTGAGATCGCGCTTCCCGCGCGCAGCGAAGCGGGTCCGGCGGTGAAGGAACTCACGATGCACTACCACCGTCGCAACGTGCGCCCCTCTCGATAGCCGAGCCGATTGACAGGAGGATTCCTAATGAAACGTTCAATCGTATTGTTGATGATACTCGGGATCCCGGCTGCTGCGGCCTTCGCCAAGGTGGACCTGACGACGCTGCCTTCCCGCGACACCGTGCAGCTCACGATCTACAACTCGGCGGATATGACCCTGGTCCGGGAGAGTCGGGCGCTGACCCTCAAGGAGGGCCGGAACGCACTGCAATTCTCCTGGGAGAACACCCTCATCGACCCGACCAGTCTGGAGATGCTTCCAAAGGCCCACGCCGACGCGATTGACATCGCCGAGCTGGTCTATCCGCCGCGCGTGAAGAATCTCGGCTTGTGGAATATCCAGAGCGAGGTCAGCGGCAAGGTCCCGATCGAAATCACCTATCTGACCAGCGGCCTGACCTGGCGGGCGTTCTATATGGGAACGCTCTCCACCGACGAGAAGACCATGCGCCTCAAAGGCTACGTCCGTGTGACCAACCACAGCGGCGAGGACTACGAAAACGCCCAGACGCGCCTGATTGTCGGCAAGGTCCACATCCTGGAGCAGATCGCCGAACTCGCCGGACGCGAATACCCTTACGGGCGACCCGGAGAGGGCCTGGGGCGTCGAGACAGGGCGGGGGGGCCCGCGCCGCAAGGACAGCGGGGCTTTCAAAAGGCTGTTGCTGATTTTGAGATGGCGGCGAAAAAGCCCAAGGACATCGTCAAGGAAGGGCTCAGCGAGTATTTCCTCTACACCATCGAAGGTACGGAGACGATTCCAAATGGCTGGTCGAAGCGTCTGCTGAGCTTTGACTTCGATGGCGTGCCCGTCGTCAATCTGTACAAGTATGAGCAGGAACGGTACGGCCCGAGTGTCGTGCGGTTCCTGAGCTTCAAGAACGATGAAGCGCACAAGCTCGGGCAGACGCCCATCCCGGACGGGAGCGTCAAGGTCTATCGGGCCGTCGATGAGCGAAACCATTTGTCCTACGAGGGCCAATCCTCATTCAAATACATCCCTGTCGGAGACGAAGTGGAACTCAATCTCGGAGCCGTCATCGATGTGGTGGTGGAGCCGACCCTGATGGACTACCGGACGGACCACTATCGCTACGACAACGACGGCAATATTTCCGGCTGGGACGAGATCGAGGTCTTCACGATTGAAGTCCGGAACACCCGCGACGTTCCGGCCAAAGTCGAGATCGTCCGCAACTTCAGCACCCCGCAGTGGGACCTCAAGAGAAGCGGCCAGATCGACGGCTTCGAGAAAGTGGATCTGGACACGGTCAAGTTCACGGTCGAGTTACAGCCGCAGTCCAGGAAGACCTTCGAATACACGCTGACAAGCTACTATGGTGTGCGGGCCGAGGACTGGAGCCGCAGGTCCAGGTGACACCAGTGAAGGGACGAATCCCAATGAGAAACTTGTGCATTTTGCTTACCGTTGTATCGCTTGCATCCGCGGCTCACGGCAAAGTCGATCTCGTGACGTTGCCCTCGCGCGATACCGTACAACTCACGATCTACAATTCCGCCGATATGACGCTCGTGCGGGAGAGCAGGGCTCTGACTCTCAAAGAAGGCAAGAATGCCCTGCAATTCTCCTGGGAGAACACGCTCATCGATCCGACGAGCCTCGAGATGCTGCCGAAGAGCCAGGCCGGAGCGATTGATATTGCCGAGCTGGTCTATCCGCCGCGAGTGAGGAATCTCGGCTTATGGAACATCCAGAGCGAGATCAGTGGCAAAGTCCCGATGGAGATCACGTATCTGACCAGCGGCCTGAGCTGGCGTGCGTTCTACATGGGGACGCTGACCCCGGACGAGAAAACGATGCGCCTGCAGGCGTATGTGCGCGTGACGAATAACAGTGGCGAGGATTACGAGAGCGCCAAGGTCCGCCTCATCGTGGGCAAGGTCCACACGCTTGACGAGATCGCCGAACTGGCCCGCCGGGAACACCCCTATGGCCGCCCCGGCATCCTGCCGCCACAAGCGCCTGTGGTCGGGCATGCTGTCAAGAACGAGCTGGAGCGGCTCGAAGAACGCGCCCTGACGGCTCCGATGGCGGTGCCGGCCGACGAGCCCAAGCAAATCGTCAAGGAGGGGCTCAGTGAGTACTTCCTCTACACGATCGAGGGGACGGAGACGATCCCCAACGGCTGGTCGAAGCGGCTCCAGAGTTTCGACGTGGACGACGTGCCCGTGCTCAATCTCTACAAGTTCGAGGAGGACCGATATGGGCCGGTCGTTGTACGGTTTCTAAGCTTCAAGAACGACGAGGAGCACGAGCTTGGCGAGACTCCCATTCCCGGCGGGATCCTGAAGGTCTGCCGCACGGCGAATGCCCAGCGGCATCTCTCTTATGTGGGCCAGTCATCGTTCAAGTACATTCCCGTCAATGAGGACGTGGAATTGAATCTTGGGGTGGTCTCGGACATCGTGGTCGAGCCCGGATTGATGGATTTGCGAACGGAGAACTATCGGTTCGATCGTCGCCGGAACGTCGCGGGCTGGGATGAGGTCCGGACGTTCGAGGTCGAAGTGAAGAACACGCGCGAGATTCCCGTGAAGGTCGAGATCCGCCGGAACTTCAATACGCCACACTGGACCCTCAAACGGGCCGGTCAGATCGACGAATTCGAAAAGATCGATACGGACACTGTCGAGTTCAACCTGCTCCTGGAGCCGCGCTCGGAGAAGAAATTCCAGTACACCCTGACCACCTATCACGGCGTCCGGACCGAGGACTGGACCCGCCTGTCCAGATGACCGATTCGCTCATGCGACCGGCGCGCCGGCAGGTGTGGTCGTGCCGGTCTCGGACGGGAACACGTCGAATTCCAGCCCGTACTGCGCCAGATAGTACAGACTGTAGGAGCGAGTGAACACGTGGACCGGCAGCAGGGCGACCGTCCCGATGTACGGAATCGCGAAGAGGCAGCCCGCGCAGCAGCACGTCACGCACACCGTCGCCATCACGATCACGCCGATGGTGATCCCAATGACCATCTGGAATAGGATGTACAGGAAAAACCGTGCCTTGTTGGCGGTCAGCACGTCGAGCAGCGCGCGCCACGCCTCGACGGGACTGCTCGTGTGACGATACATGATCGGCACGGCGAAGTCGGTTGTGAATTTCCCGATGAGGCCGAATACGATCATCGTGGCGAAGAACAGCAGGCCGCACGCAACGATGCCCGAGATGGAGAGGATGTTCCAGCCGAAACTGGTCGCGGCCAGGAAGACCACAATTCCGCATAGGGCCAGAAAGAGAATGCCCGTCAGGAACCCGATGATTCCCAGGGCAATCCGGAATCCGAACAGGCGATTGCCGTGTTCGCGGAACTGATTCCAGGGATTCTTGACTTCCGCTTTGTTGTGGGCGACGCAATCGAGGAACATGAATCGTCCGCGGCTGCTCAGCCAAACTAGGAGCAGCCACAGCCCGATGATGAGGGCCAGAACGGCAATGCCGACGGGGATGATCCAGTCCAGGTTGGCAGCCACAAAATCTCCGACATCCTCCGCCGCTCGACTGATCTCTCTGCCGATATCGCCGGACCCGCGCGGCCCGCCGCCCCCGCCTCCACCTCCGCCGCCTCCCTTTCCCAACTCGGCCAGCCAGGCACAGAACCCGATGGTGAACCATTTGCCCAGGTCAAAGGGCCGGAACAGGATCGTCTTGACCCGCTCGAGGGCTGTACTGACGGGGTCAATCACGCTGACATAAGAGGCGCGGGTCGTCATAGGAGCAATCCTCCAAGGTAGAACAGCCAATTCACAAGGACGGCGGTGGAGACGAGGATGATAAGGCCGGCGTGCATCCTTGACAGCTTGTCCCTTACCCGTCCGCCGCTCGTGGCCAGGGCATAGACTCGGTACACGATCTCCAGGCCGAAGAGGACAAACACGGCAGGTCCCAGCGGATGAAATCGGAAACCTGCCCCGATGTCTCCATGTGCCAGCGCAGAGAAAGATCGTGACAGTCCGCACAGGGCGCATTTGACGCCGAACGTCTCATAGAGTCGGCAGTGCAGGGGCCAGGAATAACCGAAGAGCGAGAGCCCTTGCCCGTCGATCCGGAGCAAGAAAGCCCCGGCCATCGCCGCTGCGCACAACAGCATCACGATCGTATGGAAGGCCGTTCGATCCACAGCCGAGCCGCCTTCGAGCGGCTGAGCCGCATCCGCCTGATGCGGTGCTGCGCTTATTTCACATATACGGGACATCATAGCTCCGTACTTGCCAACTGCCTATATGAGGATAGACGCCCGTGGAGTATATTTCTTTACGACTTTCACACAAGAAAATTCCCGGCCCCCACATTTCAGGGGTGCACGACAAGAAGGCGGCAGGTCAGGATAAGAAGGATGTCATCGCGAGGAGGCGCACGCGGACGAACCAATCTTGGAGAAGGCCGTCTGACCGTTGCCGGATAATGCCCACGCGCCGCCTTCCATCCGGCGGCTCTATCGTATGCGGCTGAGTTCCCCAATGGCTCGTGCGATACGGTCCCGTTGTTTCTCAATCGGGACCGGGTCTCGCGTGAAGCTCGTCATCTCGGCGGTGATATCGTCAGGGACGCCGAGCAGGGCGATGTAGCGAGCCTTCTGTGTCGCGTCGCGCTTCGCGCCTTTGGCCTCAATGAGCCGCCTCAGGATCACAAGATATTCATAGTCCTCAATGCCGTCGCGCAGCATCTCCCAGCGGATACTGTCGACCGGGCCTTTCAGGACGGGCCGGTCCGGGTGGGCATCGGCGGCCTCGACGGGCGGGTAGATGAACCGTCCGTCGCCGTTGCCCCAGGGCCGCTTCTCGCCTGCGGGCGTGCTGTAGCCTGAGCGCCAGCCCATGGGGTCTTCGTACGGATTCTGCGGGTGCTCGCGGTCGGGATAGGCGGCCGAGCTGGTCCAGTAATTCGTTTGCCAGACGAGGATGCCGTCGATCTTGCGCTGCCAGGTCTGCCAGAGCCAGACGCGCAGCTCCGTACCCGGGTGGTCGATGAACAGCGTGCAGTAGGGGGCCTTGGGTCCGGTGCAGACGTACCACCAGAACTTTTCGCCGTGTTGGCGGCGCTGCTCGGCGGGTTCGTGCCTGTACTGGTTGGAGACGGGGCACCAGATGTTCGGGCCGCCGAGCAGTGCCGGCTCGACCTGCTCGGTCAACATGCGGTTGATGTCGGGGGCGGCGGCCTTGAGCCTGGCGAAGCCGTTGTTGACGAACGCGTAATCCCTCGGGGCCGGCTCGTCGAACCAGTAGACGTAGGCCTCATCGAGCCAGCCCTTCTGCCGCAGGTGCTCCTGCATCTGGGAGCAATAGCTGCTGTACATCGCCTTGTAGTGCGGCGTGTCCTCGGTGAAGCCGAGCAGTTCCGGGTCGCGCCGCGCGTGGAAGGTCCCGCCGCCCATTCCCGGGATGCCCAGCCGGAACGAGTTGAAGTGGTGCCGGTCGATACCTTGCTCCATGGCTCTGTCCCACGCCGTGAAGTCGAGCTTCACCTGGAGCTTGTCCCGCTCGACCTCGGGCAGCTCCGGCGGCTCGAACCCGCCGCCCTCAATGAGTTCCTTGCCGGTCCCTGCGTTTGTCAGCGAGACGTCATCGAACCAGACCAGGCCTGTGTTCTCGCCGCTCTCGGTCCAATCCGCCGCCCGCAGACGAAGCTGGACGGACTTCGCGCCCTCCGGGAACTTTCGGATAGTGCGGTCGAACTGCTGCCAGCGGCCGTCGCCTTCGAGGTCGATGTCGTTGTTGCCGCCGTAGACCCACTTGCCTGAGGCGTCGTAATGGTTCAATGTCACGAGAAACGCCTGGCCGGGTAGGGCCGTGCGATACCAGAATCGCAGGCGCAGGCCGCCTTCCGGGATCGGCACGAGCGGCTCGTACATCACGTCCACGTTCTGGTCGCCCCGGTCATCGAAGATCAGCAGCGCATACTCGCCGCCGTGCTTTTCATTCGTGACCTGCCGCCCACCCTGCCACTTGGGTTTGGGCGGCCGGACGTCTGGCCATGTCACGGCGATGTCATCGAGAGGAGCCGGATCGTAGGGCGAGATATGATGGGCGCTGAAGTTCGCCCAGTACTTCTCAATGACCTCCCGTTTTTGCTGCGGATCGGTGATTCCCTGGTAGCGAAAGACATTGCCGGCGCTGAAGCCGAAGGCGGTGACGCAGGTCATCCGGTCCGGCAGCTCGAAATCATACACCTCGACCTTTAGCGGCACGGCCGCAGTGAAACCCTCGGCCTTCAGCTTGATCGTACCTTCGTACACGCCGGGGCGTGCATCTCGCGGCACGTTCACGCGAATCCAGAACGGCTGATTCCTACCGGCCTCCAGGTCGATAGGACCCTCCAGCGGCGGCAGGGGGTCGGGCCAATACCCGGCCACCGCGCTCTTGTCCGTCGGCTGGGTCACATTGACGTACCGGACTTCAAGCACCTCGACGCTCCGCGCCGGTATCACCGCACCACCCGGCCCGGCCAACGCTCCTGGCGTGACCGTAAGCCCTGTCAAAGCCGCGACGGGCCGAACCACCAACTGCGCCGCCTCGGCCTCATTCCTCGCCGCGCGAATGACCAGCACTTCCGCTGTGACATCCGGCAGCTCCCGGTTTTGGCTGATCTTCCACCCCGACGAGGCCCACCATAACCCGACCCGCTCGCTGGACCCCGGCAACAACTCCCCGTACGGCATGGGAAAATGGTCCTTCGCCCGGACCCACGAAGCAGGCACGAGCGCCAGCGCAGTCAAAAGAAACAGCCGTCTCCACATGGGGCAAACCTCTCAATTCCGATTCAAAATCGACTCCAGAGACTTCGACCGATTGTCGAGCCCTACACCGCCGGTGTCAAGGGATTCGCCGCGCCCGTCGGCGTGTCAGGGCGGGCGGATCAAAAATTTTTTGCCGAAAAATCGAAATTGGGGTTGACCGAACCGGTCGCTGGCTGTATAGTGTATTACTACAATAATACAGATGGCAACGGGAGACAAGAAGTCGGATACCATGCTTCTGCAAATTGACCATCATAGCGGCCAGCCGATTTACCGGCAGGTGATCGAACAGATTCGCCGGCAGATCATGGCCGGGCAGTTGCTCGAGGGGCGGCAATTGGTTTCGGTGCGAGAGCTGGCCGGGCAGCTTCGCGTCAACCCCATGACGATCAGCAAGGCCTACAGCCTGCTCGAGATGGAGGGGCTTCTCAAACGCCGCCGGGGCGTGGGGCTCTTCGTCGCCCGGGTCCGCAAGGACCAGAAATCACGCACCAAGGCCCAACTGCTCGAGCAGGTCCTCGCCAAGGCGGTCGCCACCGCCGTACAGTTTGACATACCCGAACACAAAGTCCACGAGCTAGCCGAGCGTCTTTTTGAAGCGTACCGTTCCAAAGTCAGGAGGGACGAAAATGAGTAGCGTTAATCCTATGGTGGAAATTCGCGGCCTGAGCAAGCGATTCGGCAGGGTGCAGGCGCTCGATGCGGTCGATCTGGGCATCGAGCGGGGCCGGATCATCGGCCTGCTTGGGGCCAACGGGGCCGGCAAGAGCACGCTGCTGCGCCATATCATCGGCCTGTACCTGCCTGACAGCGGCCGGTGCACGACCCTGGACTGCCAGGCGGGCAAGCTGGGCCCGGCTGAGTTGGCCCGCATCGGCTACGTCCACCAGGAAGGCGAGCTGATCGACTGGATGACGGCCGCCCAACTGCTGCGCTACGTCAGCGTGTACTATCCGACGTGGAACCAGGAGTTGGAGGGGCGACTCGTCAGCGAGTATGAGATCTCGCTCAAGGCCCGCGTCGGTTCGCTCTCGCCCGGCCAGCGGCAGCGCCTGGCGATCCTGATCGCCGTCTGCTTTGAGCCCGAACTGCTGATCCTCGACGAGCCGGCGGCCGCCCTCGATCCGCTGGCCCGCGCCCAGTTCCTCGATCTGCTGCTGCAACTGATCCAGGACCAGAACCGCACGATCGTGATCTCCTCGCACATCCTCAGCGACGTCGAGAAGGTGATCGACCATGCCGTGATCATGAAGGCCGGCAAGATCATCGCCGACGCCGGCTTCGACGAGCTGCGCGAGAAGTACTGCCGCGTGCGCCTGACCGCGCTGAGCGGCCCCTTGCCCGAGCCCCTCGACTTCGCCAATGTCCTGGAATGCCGCCGCAACCAGTCCGAGGCAACGCTGACCGTCCGGGACCTGTCGCCCGAGCAGATCGAAGTGGCCGCTGCCGCCCTCAACTGCCAGGCCGACATCCAGCCCCTACCCTTAGAGGATATCTACAGAGTTGTTGTCGCATAACATCGCCGAGGTGAACGATGCGTAGTCTGATCGCCAGCTTGCAGTTCTTGTACCAGTGTCGCTTTCTCTGGTATGTGGGACAAGACGGCGTGTCCTGGACTCGGGCAGGTTGGGCGGTGGGCTCGGCCTGCCTGGCGAATCTGGCGGCCAATTTCCTCGGCATCGGCGGCACGCGCAGTCACATCGGTCTGACGATCAGCGCTGTGCTGCTTCCCATGATTGTCCCGTCATTCGGCGTGTGCTGCATCGTCATGCCCGCGGATCTCTGGCAGCCATGGTGGTGAGTTTGGGAGGTTGAACGATGTCTATTCTGACGATCAATCTGCGGCATTTGTACCAGCGGCGGGGGCTTTGGCTGGCATATGCGATGTTCGGGTTCTTCGTTTGGGTCAGTAGGGCGGTTCCTCTGGATGATCCGGCGGCGGGCGAAGGTACATTCATCGGCCTGATTGTCCTGGCCTTCCTGGTCGGCATGGCCGCTGCGGTCTTGCAGATGGAGATCCTGACCAAGCCCATGGCCTTCTGCCTGCCCGGCCATCGCCAGACGATGTGGAAGATCGTTTTCTCGATCGGCATCGCGACCAACCTCGCCGGCGCCTCGCTGTTTCTGTGGTATCCGGGACTGCCCGTCGTCTGGCGCTTGCTCGTATTGTGTTCGGCGGCCTCTGCCGGCCTGGTCTTCTACCTGGCCGGCGTGTGGTTGTCGTTTCGCGCCAAACAACCGCTGGGGTACGTTGGCCTTCTCGCTCTGATCATGTTTGGCGGCCAATTGCTCGGGCTGCACAGGCTTCTCGAACGGGCCGTCGTCATGCATCCGATAGCGGTCATCGGGCTGGGTTTTTTGTCTGCCGTGGCGATGTGGTTCTACTTGAGCGCCCCGGACCTGGCCCGTCGCCATTGCCTGCGACTTTCGGTAGGCTTTGCCGACGTCTTTGACCGAGAGAAACTGCGCCGCTCGCAACGGGTCCGCAACGCCGCACCGTGGGCGAAGCTCAAGGACCACCCGCGTGCGTGGGTGGAGGACCTCTTCATCGGTCGCATGGTAACGTGTGGGACATGGAGCCGGGCGCGCTTTGCGTGGGGCGCGGTCTACAGCTCGTTTGCCGTTCCGATCTCGCAATGGTGGGGCACGCTGCAGCTCGCGGCATTCGCGGCGGCCTTTCTCGGGTACTTCGGATCGCATTACTTGATCTGGCTGGTCTCCGTCCCAATCATCACAGGGGGGATGCACTTGTCGCAGGGCGTTCTCTACTCCAGTATGTTAACGGCGGGCGGACGCGGCGAACGATTCTATTCGACATTGGCGATCGCTGTGACCGGAACCGGCCTGCTGACGGTGTTCATCGGCACGGTGGTTGCGTTGTCTGTGCCTCTGGCGGTCATCATGCCCGACATCCGCTGCTACGGTTTCCACGCCACCTACAGCGTGATCAGCGCCCGTGCGTTCT
This sequence comes from uncultured Phycisphaerae bacterium, assembly GCA_965603505.1. Classification (GTDB taxonomy): domain Bacteria; phylum Planctomycetota; class Phycisphaerae; order Sedimentisphaerales; family Anaerobacaceae; genus PLanc-01. The sequence goes on from CBFDDG010000060.1 coordinate 10,620, forward strand.
ACGGCGCGCCGGTCTTGCTGCCGGTTGTCGCTGCGATCCACCTGGTGTTCTACCGCCGACCGCTTCTGGCCATGATCGTGCTGATGACGCTACTGTGCGGCGTGGTGATGGCCGAGAATGTGGGGCGTCACGAACTGAAGGCAGTGATCGACGTGCCAACAGCAACGGCGCTGGCCCTGTGCTGCTGGGTCGTCTTCGGGGTGGTCCTGCACGCGCTCTCTACGAGGCGGTGTCTGGTCAAGTAGCGGGCGACGCCGTCCAGAACATACCCCTATGTGCCGGCACGCTCTCTGGCAAAAGCGGGCGAGTGGTCTTCGATCTTCCGCATCGCATCTCGATCGTAGACTTTTTCGCCACAAACGGGACAGTCGTAGAACTCCAACGAAGGCACTGTATAAGACCGACCTTCGAACTCGCTGGACCAGTGGCGCCGCGCCTTCTTGATCTTGGTGCTACCGCAAGAGGGGCAGACGGCAATTCGCAGCGTGCTCATTTCTCTTTTTCAAACTGCCTGGTGCTTTGAATAACATACAAGTATTGGCGGGACTGCGTGTGTGATCCTCTATGAGAGCGGAGCCTCTTATAAATTGCCACGGCATTGAGAATCGATTCAGCCACATCGAGCTCTGTGAGACAGTCAGCCTCCATCTCTATCCGGGCCTTCTCGCTGAAGGCATAACGTCCTGCCAGGACCGCCCGTTTGATCCGTATCAGAATATCGCTCATCAAACGACAGTATACCATAGCGCGCTCTGTGGGTCAATACGGATCGTCAAATGAACTGGGATGGTGAATAGGGCAGTCCTCAAGCATGCAGCGCCGGGTCCACCCGCCGGTTCTTCTCACCGTTCAATGGCTGCACTCGACATCGATGGTGTGCGGCAGGGGGTTGAGGGGGCAGGCTTGGCACTTGGGGCGGGGCTTGCAGTAGTCCTTGCCGGTCATGACGAGCAGGGCGTGGAACTCGTTGAACAGAGCCACGTTCGGGTCAAGGTTGGACTGGAAGAGGTCCTGCAACTGCGGGTAGTCGAGGTCGGGGCCGATCAGGCCGTGGCGGACCATCACCCGGGCCGTGTAGGTGTCCACGACGAAGATGGGCCGGTCGAGCGCGTACAACAGGATGGAGTCGGCCGTTTCGGGGCCGATGCCGGAGATGCCGAGAAGCTCCTCGCGCAGTTGCGAGGTCCCGAAGTCTTCGAGGCTTCGCAGGTCACCGCCGTGTCGATCGCACAGCCACGTGGTGAAATTTCTGAGCCGTTTCGCTTTCACGCGGAAGTAGCCGGCGGGGCGGATCAGCGTCTCGAGCTCTTCGATGTCGAGTTCGTGCAACGTCCTCGCGTCGAAGCGGCCGGCCGCTTTGAGGTTGGCGATCGCCTTTTCGACGTTGGTCCAGCTTGTGTTCTGCGTCAGGACGGCGCCGACGGCAATCTCGAACGGCGTCTCGCCCGGCCACCAGTGCTGCGGCCCAAGAGAATCGAAAAGCAACTGGTAGATTTCAAGCAACTGCTCTGATGTTGTCTTCATGATCTTCTGTCACGACCTCGTTCTGCTTGGGCCACACAATGATTCGCGCCGGTTCGATATCGGTTCAAACGATCCTCGGATGGTATTGTAATTTCGTCGCGTTTCAAGTACACTCCGCGAAATTTCACCGGTGAGGTATCCAGGGCTGTTTTGCGGTGAGAATGCAGGACCGGGAAGGGCAATACGTACTCATGGTTGGCCGAAAGAGTGACAAGAATGGCTACACGACCACCCAACTGCTCAATTTCGCGCGCGACTCGTACCTGGAGCGCACCAGCCGGCCCGTGTACGCCATCGTCTTTCTGCTGCCCTTCATCGTCTTCTACGAGCTTGGCACGATTCTGATCAACACGGATGTCCTGAATCGGTCTCAGGTCCGCGTGGTTACTTTCGTGTGGCTTCAGGACCTCCTGCGGCATCTGGGCACGGGCAGCCGGCTGGCCTGGATTGCCCCGCCTCTCGTGGTCATCGTTATTCTGATCGGCCTGCAGGTCGCGTCGCGGAAGCAGTGGTACTTCTGCCTGAGCGATTACGCGCCGATGGTGTGCGAGTGCGTGTTTCTGGCAGTGCCGCTGATCATCCTGAGCCTCTTGTTCAACAGTCCGGCCGCGAGCCCCGATAATGTTTCGTGGCGTGATCCTGTCCATCCGCCCGCCCGCGTGAGTATGGCGGCGCAGGAGCAGGCTGTCTTCCCGGGAGAGATCCCGGCGCCTTCAGGACCGTCGGAGCCGGCCGACCGGGGGCACCGCTCGCTGATGACCAATGTCGTCACGGGGGTCGGCGCGGGGATCTACGAGGAGCTCGTCTTCCGCCTGATTCTGATCTGTGCTCTCATGGTGCTGTTCCAGGATGTAATCGGACTGAACCACCAGAATTCCGTCGTACTCTCCGTGCTGATCTCGGCGGCCCTGTTCAGTGCGCACCATCACATTATCTGGATCGATGGCCGGTTGGGGCGCAGCGCCCCGTTCGCCTGGGGGGAGTTCAGCTTTCGCACTCTTGCCGGTGTCTATTTCGCGATTCTCTTCGCTATTCGGGGTTTCGGCATCACCGCCGGGACCCACGCTTTCTATGACATTATCGCCACCCTTGTGAACGCGATTTTTTTCGACCAGTAGCCGCTTGTGAACCGCACGGTTTTTTCTGACGTACGAATGAAAAAATCTGCTCTCTTGTTAGTCTTTTGACCTGCGGAGTTTGCAGAACAATCGTCCCATAAGGGTCATGGGGCGCGTTATCAGCATTGATATTACGCTTGAATTGCCCGGGCAATTCCGGTATAATAACCATCAAGATAAAGCCTTGTGTATTGAGTTTTCGTTATGGAATCGCCGCAAATCAACGTAGCCATCGACCAGTTGACCTTCAGCCTGTTCCAGAGGCCGCTGCACCCGGAGCTGTTTCAGCTCTACGCGACCCGACAGATCAAGACCGAGAAATATGAGGCGTTGATCTGGATTACGGGCTGCACGCACGTCGTGAGCGTGTTTGCCGGCGATGTATGTCTGAGCGAGGTGGTGAGCACGCCGGGGCAACTGCTCCCGCACCGGGGCCTGGTGGAGCGGTTTCAGTTCCGCGGGCCGCGGACGCACAAATGCACGCTCAGCCGCGGCATCAGCTACATGACCGATTTCCAGATCGAGAAGATGAGCGCCAACCTGTATCGGCAGAGCCACACGGACCTGGAGCGTTTTGCCCGCAACCGCGGGGTGTTCGTCAAGTTCCCGGAACTGGAAGTGGACAGCCTTCAGCCGTTCTGCTACGTGGACTTCGAGGCACGGCGCAGCGAGCTGCACATCCATACATTTGCCGCTTATCCCGACCAGGTCACGATGATCAAGACGCAGTCGCTGTTCGATTTCCAGTGAGAATCGCCTCCGACCGATCGCATCCTTCGGCGGTCATCTCTCCGACAGAAGATCCTCCTGTCTCTTCATTTCTGCATTGAACGAATCCGTCGTCCCTGATGTGCGACTGTGGAGGCCATCTTTGCGCGAACGGCGAATGC
>CBFDDG010000061.1:0-14050 GCA_965603505.1 uncultured Phycisphaerae bacterium
TCAGGATGACGGAGCGCGTACCGCGCAAGGATTTCTCCGAATGCGTATCATAGGCCCCATCCGGGCCGTCTGACGTATGCGCTGGCCAAACGCGATCCTCGTCTGTAGAATGATCGATGGCTTGAGACCGGCAGGGCGACTTGAGGCGAGTGCGATTCGCATTGCGCGGGGCCCGACGTGAGAGCAGACGACGAATTGGTTGAGCGAGCGAACCGGGGGGACGCGGAGGCATTCGAGGCCCTCTACCACCGCTACCGGGACTGGGTCTATCGATTGGCCTGGCGCTTCACCGGCAACCAGGCCGATGCGCTCGATGTCGTCCAGGAGACGTTCACGTACCTGCTGAAGAAGTTCCCCGGCTTTCGACTGACGGCGTCGATGACGACTTTCCTCTATCCCGTCATCCGGCACCTGTCGTTGAATCTCCGCCGCCGACGTTCGGGCGGTCAGGCTGATGAGCAGCTTCTGACAGGCATCCCCGACCCAACGACGCCGGCCACACCCCGCGCGGAACTGGCGGCGGCTCTGGCCGCACTGCCCCACGACCAGCGGGAAGTCGTCCTCATGCGGTTCGTCGACGACATGAGCCTCAATGAGATCGCCGAAGCGCTGAGCGTCCCGACGGGCACCGTCAAATCCCGACTCCATCGCGCGCTGGAAACCCTCCGCACCGATCCTCGCACACGAGAATACTTTCTCGGGTAGGGCGGCCCGCACATCTTCTTTTCCGGCAGAGCCATCGACAACGCTTCAAGTCTCTGGACGGGCGCTACGCTTATGACACCGACTTTGCATCCGCCGGCCGGATGCTTCACTTCGTTCAGCATGACAGGGTGCTTCCGCAGCGCCGGGTGCGGGTGTACGACAAATTTGTGCCAGAGCCTTTGCATGTCATTGCGAGCCAGCCAACGGCTGGCGTGGCAATCTGAGCCCTCGAACGGGCAGAGGCTGCCGGGTGCCATGCTTACGCTTGCGTAAGCATGTTTCTTGCCGACCGACGGCAAAAAACTCTCAATCGTGGAACCTTTGGGCCTACCCAGGTGCTTAAGGAAGAGGAGAACCAGATTATGACCGAACACAACGGACAATTCGATGACCTGGAGCGGCAGATATCGGACGGCTTCCGAGCGGACCTGAAGGCCCTTTTTGAGCCGGTCGCTTCGGTGCCGCCGCAGGTTGATAAAGTGATCCTGGGGCAGGCCCGCCGGCATTTCACGCGGCCGCGCCGGATCATCCTGCGCGTCCGCTGGGCGGCCGGGATTGCGGCTGCGGCGGCTGTGGTCGCCGTCGGTGTCGTCCTCTACAACGCAGGCGGGCCGACGCTGTTTCGGGCCGCCGAGTCCCGGTTGGACCCACACATCACCGCTCAAAGAATCAGCCCGGAGATGCCCGCAGCGCTGCCTGCCGTCGGGGCGGGGGGACGGGCTGATGTTGATAGCAACGGTCGCGTGGACATTCTCGATGCATTCCGGCTGGCCCGGCACATCGAGTCCCGCGGCCGGATCGAAGCCACGTGGGACCTCAACGGCGACGGCCGGGTCGATCGCGCGGATGTCGATGCCGTCGCCTTCGCCGCCGTGCGTCTCGATAAGGGAGTCTGACAATGAAGAGGTATCTGATAGTGAGCCTCATCGGTGCGGTTCTGACGATCCTGATGCCTGCGCCCCAAACGGGCCGGGCGAGCAGGCCCGCCCCCGAGCTGAAGACACGTTTTGCCCCGGTGCACGTGTATCTTGACTCCGGCAGCAAACCGTTGGCGGCGTATCAGTTCGAGCTGAAAGCGGCCGCCGGGCAGATCAAGATCGTCGGCGTCGAGGGCGGCGAGCACCCGGCCTTCCAGGAGGCCCCGTACTACGATCCGGCCGCTCTGATGAACGAGCGGATCATCATCGCCGCCTTCAATACAGGGACCGACCTTCCCATCGGTCGCACGCGCATCGCCACCATCCACCTCCAGATCCTCGGCGACACCGAGCCCGAATACGAGCTCAAACTCGTGACTGCCGGAGATGCGGAAGGCCGCGAGATATCCGCCGAGCTCGACCTGGAAAGAGGAGATAGAAAATGAAAAAAGCAATTCTTCTATCGTCTGTTGTAGTGGCCGCCATAACTGCCGGAGTGGGCTTCTATTTCCTCGCAACGGTTGAGATCGCCCCTCCCGATGAGGCTGCCACTCCCCAAGGCCACATCGCGGCTTCCGCCGAAACAGTGGAGCCAAGAGCCCACGAGTTCTTTCAAGAGCTGTCCTCCTCGCCGGAAGAGGACAGTGGCGCGGTACCGACCGCTCCAACGAGCCAGGTGCCGCCCGCCACATTGCCATTGATGCCTCGCAAGTCAACGCAAGCCGTGACGATCATTCGTGGACAGAAAGTGCAGGGGATAGACGTCGGGGGACCTGAGATTGAGACGACACCTTCAGCGGAGAGCCTTGTCCCGTCCCAGCCTGCGCCGGAGCTTACGCTCGATAATGGTCTCGCGACCTTAAGGAAGACAGCGGAAGTCCCAACGGACGAATACCACGGGCGCACACCCACGGACAAGCCCGACAGCGAGTTGGGCTATATTGCCGGCGCGATACGGCCGTCCGAAGGCGGTGGGCGAAGCGGTCGCTACGGCGTCGCCGCGTCTCCGATCAGACCCCAATCCATGGGAGAGGCGATGGGCAGGCGGCGTCTTTCCGCAGCGGTAGGACTCAACGAAACTCAACGATCGCGCCCACGCTCCTCCGCGGAGTTCGTGGAACTGGCGCACGTCACGGCCGATGAGATCTGGGTGATTGCGCGGCCGGAGGGGCCGCAGGCGACCGGGCCGGAGTATGACACGCCCGGGTCCGGGGCGATGCTGGTTGAGAAGGGCGAGGAGAAGGTGCCGCTGCCGCTCAAGCATACGGACGTGAGGGGGCGCGTTTGTGGGTACATCGCCACGGTCGAGGTCACGCAGCAGTTCCATAACCCGTTCAGCGAGAAGATCGAGGCCGTGTACGTCTTTCCGCTGCCACAGAACGCGGCGATCAACGAGTTCGTCATGGTCATCGGCGAGCGCCGGATTCGCGGGATCATCCGCGAGCGGCAGGAGGCCGAAGAGATTTACCGCGAGGCCCGGCGGCAGGGCCACGTCGCTTCGCTGCTGACGCAGGAGCGGCCGAATATCTTCACGCAGAAAGTCGCCAATATCGAGCCGGGCAAGGAAATCGACGTCAACATCAAGTACTTCAACACTCTCGCGTATGTGGATGGCTGGTACGAATTCGTGTTCCCGATGGTGGTCGGCCCGCGTTTCAATCCGCCCGGCTTCACGGACGGCGTCGGGGCCGTCGGTCGCGGCAAGCACGGGCTCTCGGGGCAGAAGACGGAAGTCCAGTACCTCAAGCCGCACGAGCGCAGCGGGCACGATATCTCCCTGGCCATCGATATCGACGCGGGCGTCAAGATCGAGGAGATCGCCTGCCCCAGCCACGCCATCAAGAACAGCAAGGAAGGGCCGGAAACGGTCCACGTTCAGCTCAGCCCGCTCGACAACATCCCCAACAAGGACTTCGTCCTGCGGTACAAGGTTGCCGGCAAGACGGTCAAATCCGCCCTCGTGACGCATCAGGACGAGCGAGGTGGGTTCTTCACGCTGATGCTCTATCCGCCGGACGACCTGCGGCACGTCAAGCGCGCCCCGATGGAGATGGTCTTCGTGCTCGACTGCTCCGGCAGCATGAGAGGCCAACCCATCGCCAAGGCCAAGGACGCCATCAAGCGGGCCCTGCGAAAACTCGAGCCCGACGACACCTTCCAGGTCATCCGTTTCTCGCAGAACGCCTCGCACTTCGGCCCGAGTCCCGTGCCCGCGACACGGAGGAACGTGCGCAAGGCCCTTGCCTACGTCGATTCGCTCGAAGGCAGCGGCGGGACCATGATGATCGAGGGCATCAAGGCCGCCCTCGATTTCCCACACGACCCGCGGCGGTTCCGCCTGGTGTCCTTCATGACCGACGGCTACATCGGAAACGAAGCGCAGATCCTCGGCGAGATCCACAACCGGCTGGGCGAGACGCGGATCTTCAGCTTCGGCGTCGGCTCCTCCGTCAACCGCCACCTGCTCGACCGCATGGCCAAGCTCGGCAAGGGCGCCGTTGCCTACATCGGCCTCAACGACAGCGGCACGAAGGTCGTGGACCGCTTCTACGACTGCATCGCGCATCCGGCCCTGACGGATGTCACGATCCACTGGGGCGACCTGGAGGTCGCGGATGTCTACCCGCACCGACTTCCCGATCTGTTCGTAGGCCGCCCGATCGTCCTCACCGGTCGCTTCAAAGGCCAAAGCGATACGACCATTCGCGTAGCGGGCCGCCTGGGCAACCTCGACAAGGAGATTGCGATCCCCGTGACATTCGACGAGGCGGCCGCCACGCACTTGGGCATCGCCTGCGTCTGGGCGCGCAAGCGCATCGAAGACCTGGTCAACCAAGCCACCTATGACAGCAATCCCGATCTGCCGGGCGAGATCAAGCAGGTCGCGCTGCAATACTGCCTGATGAGCGCCTACACTGCCTTTGTCGCCGTGGATTCCAGTCGGACCACCGCCGGCGACCACGGCGTGACCGTCGCGGTCCCCGTCCCGGTACCCGACGGCGTCCGCTACGACACGACCGTGCAGGACTAAGGCCGACAGCGACACGTAGAAGGTGCAAGGAGGCATGGATATGAATACTCTCAAGATGAGAGCATCGAGCGGCAAGCGGCCCTACACGCTGTGGATCCTTCTGATCATGTTGATGCTTGCGCCGGCCGTGCCAGGCATGGCGCGAGATGACGACACCGTTGCGATGCTGCGCCGGGCAGGCAAAGTCTTCGCCGAGATCGCGCAGGAGGCCTATCCGAAAGTGGTCGTCATCGCAACGGACCGACCGGTCCCGGCTGAAAGGACGCCGACACAGCCCCAGGGACGCATCGAGCGCCGCCGATTCCGTGACGTAGTTCCTTTCGAGCCTCCGCCGGTTTTCAGGATGCCGCAAGCCCGACCAGGGGCGAGGGGGCTCGGCATCATCGTTTCCAGCGAGGGCTTCATCCTCACCAGCAGCCACGTCATCAGTGACGCCGAGACCATTCGCGTGACACTGGCTGACAACCGGTCCTTCCGCGCGAAGGTCGTCGGCACCGATCCGGCGACGGGAATCGCGGTCATCCGAATCGAGGCGCCGAACCTGCCGGTGCTCGACTTAGCGGAGGCCGACGCCGTGGAGTTAGGCGACTGGGTGGTCGGCATCGGCAATCCCATGGGGATCGGCCGGACCTTTACCGTCGGCCTCGTCACAGGCAAGAACAGGTCCCATTTGGGAATCGTGGACTATGAGAGCTATATCCAGATCGACAGGGCCCTGAACTTCGGTGATATGGGGGGCCCAGTCCTGAACCTCGACGGAGAGGTCATCGGGATCAACGCGGCCACGATCGGAGGCCAGACGGGCGCGGGATTCCGACTGGCCGTTCCGGTTGACATGGTCAAATACGTGTACGAGCAACTGGTAGCCACGGGCACGGTGCAACGCGGCTTTCTCGGCGTAGCGCTGCAGGACATCAATCCCGAGGCAGCCGAGGGACTGGGGCTGCCGCCCCAAACCGGCACGCTTGTCACCGAAGTCATGAAAGACTCGCCGGCCATCGAAGCCGGGTGGAAGAAGGGAGATGTCATCGTCGAATTGAACGGCGTGCAGATTCGCTCGAGCGATCACTTGCGGCTGGCCGTCGCGCGTCTAAAGCCCGGCGAGCAGGTCGAAGTGGTTGTGATGAGCAATGGAGAGCGAAAGACCCACTCCATCGAGCTTGCACAACGCCCGGCTGCCCGATAGGCGCCTGGCTGGCTCAAAGTCAGATGGCAAAACGCAAACATCAAAATTGGGGCTTCGGTCTCCGGCCGAGGCTGGTCTGATGTGGGCGGGTGTCATGTTTGCGCTCGCCTAAGCATGTCTTCTATGCCGAGCCCACGTGTCCACGCCGGCGCAAGTCCGGCATCCCGTTTCATTGCCAGCACTCCTTGTGTGTGAGCTCAACAAACGCGCAAAAACGGCGTTACGCGTGCACGGGAAAATGGCACTTAGTTGAAGAGAATTTGCACGCCGTTGTGAATCTACGTTGAAAGGGATAGAACATGTTAAGACGGAGATTATTCAGACTGCTTATGGCAGCGATTGTTGCCTTCTGTATGTTGGCCTTTTCCGGCGGACTGTTCGCGCAAGGCCAAAGCGAAGCCGCCTTCGAACGGGTCAGGGAGGTCCAGGAGCGGCACACGGATAGATTGATGGCCAAGGCCGGTGTGGTAGGCACCGCCATCGGGGAAGGCCAGGGCGCCCGGCCGATCATGCTCGTGCTCGTGGAACACGGCGCTGTTCCCGGCATCCCCTGGCAGCTTGAGGGCGTGCCGGTGCGCCCGCTGCCTACCGGGAAGATCTACGCCCTGCCAAAGGGGGGCAATCCGAAGGGCCCCAAAGACAAACCGGGCGGCAAGCCGACGGTCGACCCTGCCTCCTGGTGGCCGCGAGCGGTCCCCATCGGGGTCTCCACAGGCCATCCGGCCCTCACGGCCGGCACCATTGCCTGCCGGGTGAAGGATGGCTTGGGAAACGTGTATGCCCTGAGCAACAATCACATCTACGCCAACCAGAACCAGGCCGGGATCGGCGACGCCGTCATACAGCCGGGGGTTTATGATGGCGGTGCAAGCCCCGTCGACGATATCGGCACGCTATTCGACTACGAGCCCATCGTGTTTTCGGCAAGCGCCAAGAATATAATCGATGCAGCGATTGCCCTCAGTACGCCGGAGCTGCTCGGAAACGCCACTCCCTCCGACGGATACGGGCTGCCAAGATCCGCGACGGCCACTGTCTCGTTCGGAGCGAAAGTCATGAAGTACGGGCGCACCACCGGCCAAACGTCGGGAATGGTTAAGGGCACCAACGTCATTGTCGACGTGCAGTATGACGCGGGCGTCGCTCGATTCGTGGACCAGATATTGATCGGCGGCGGGAACTTTTCAGCAAGCGGCGATTCCGGCTCACTCGTCGTGCTCCGCGCAAAAGGCGCGGACGATCGCAAACCCGTGGGCTTGCTGTTCGCCGGCGGCAACCGTCTTGCCATTGTCAATCCGATCGATGCCGTGCTGATGCGCTTCGACGTGACTATCGACGGCGAGTATGATGGCGAGTAGCTGACGCCGGGGTTCCCTGATGGGATACGGCGCAGTAGGAACAGGCAGGACGCATGGTGGAGAAGACAATCGAGCGCATTCAGGAAGAGCACACGAACGAGTGGATGGCTATCCCCGGCGTCGTCGGTACGGCCATCGGGCAGCGTGAGGGCAAGCCGTGCATCCTCATTCTGACGGCCTCGAATACGGAGCACGTGCGACAGAAGGTCCCCGCAAGCGTGGAAGGCTATCCCGTCGTCGTTCAGCACGTCGGTGAGATCCGCGCGTTGGACGAATGAGAGGAATCCTGCCGAGCCTACATGTCTACGCCAGTGCAAGCCTGGCACCTTGTTTCATCGCCTTCCGCCGCGCCGTAGCTCTGGACGAAAGATCAGTCTCGCGCGAGAATTTCACCTGACCCATGGGATCGGTCATTTTGGATTTTGATTTGTCATTTTGATTTTTGCGTTTTGATCTTTGCATTTCCGTCGGTAGAGTTCGCCGCCGCACATCCCACGAATCTCCCGAATTATCCCTCCGCCGCATTGCGGCACTGCGCTCCTGCGCGAGATCAACACACACGAGCAGAAACTGCGTTACACGTGCGCGGGCAAGTGGCACTACTAAGTAGACCGTGGTAAAGACGGGAGGACGCGTCCGACCCGCTGTTTTGCGAGCACACGCTCGCGTGGGATGCCTCGGTGAGATCGATAATGACACCGGATCCCACATACAAGCCACATCGAGGGGACGTACCAGGTATCCATGTCTGGGATTGGGGGATCGCCCTATCCCCACATGGCGCCCGCTGACAAACAACCAGTTTTTGAGGACTTACACAAGAAAGAGGAGTACCATCATGAACAGAAAATGGATTTTGATTTGTATGATATCGGCTCTATGCATTGCCCAGGCAAGCATCGGCAAGAGTCCGGATCCCGGTCCCGCTGATCCCAAGGGCACGAAGGATCCCACCCTCGTGGCCTGGTGGGAACTTGATGAGACCTCCGGCGATGACGTCGCCGACGCGAGTCCCGGGAAGCAGCACGGTAAACTCAAGGGCGGGCCGGCATGGGCGAAGGGCCACAAGGGCGGCGCCCTGAAACTCGACGGTAAAGACGATTACGTCGCGATTACCAAGGCCTTCTACAAGCGCTCGGGCATCCCGGCCATTACGGTTGCGGCCTGGATTCGCACCAGCAGTCCGAACGAGCAGATCATTGCCTCCTTTGACCACGACGAATACTGGGGACTGGGGGTCAACAACGTAGTAGCGAAGTACGGACAGGTCGGCTGGAGCTTGATGACCGACAGCGGTCAGATCAGTCTGGCTGGTCGCACCCGCGTCAACGACGGACAGTGGCACCACGTCGCCGGCGTCTTCGACAAGGGACAGGCGACGATCTACGTGGACGGCGTCGCCGATGCCACGATGACTCGCGGGTACACCTTCGGGACCGGCAACCGGCGGTACGGCTTCCTGGGCGTCGGCTCGAAGGCCGACAGGTACGATGGTAATAGGGCGTCGGGGACCCACTTTGCCGGCGATATGGACGATATCCGTATCTACTCACGCGCCCTGACCAAGACCGAGATCGAGCTACTCTCCTTCTTCGGCCCGCCCAACGATGACTGCCAGTTCGCCGAGCCGATCACTGAGGTGAAGGACCTTCCGTTTGACACCACCGAGGCGTCCGCGGACGGGCTGGGTATCTGCATGCGCAGCCCCAACATCTGGTACCTCTACACCCCGTCGGCGACCGGCCTTGCCACGATCAGCCTTCTGGGCAGCCAGTACGACACTATGTTAGCCGTCTACGAAGGCCCCGAATGCCACCCCGACTGGAACAGATTGCTCGGATGCAACGACGACTTCGGCAGTTTGCAATCCCTGCTCAACGTTGATGTCGTCGGCGGTGAGACGTATCTCATCGAGGTCGGTGGTTACTCCACAAGGACGGGCCAGGGCGTGCTGACGATCACCCTTGAGGCCGTCGCCCAAGCCGAGTTCGATCTGGGCGACGCGCCGGACAGTTCGGAAAAACGCATGACGGCGTATGTCGATGGCGGATACGGCGTAATCCAGGGCCACTTCCCGACCGTGTTCGACGACGTGGGCAAGCCCGCCGGACCGATCCATCTGGCCCCGCTGGCGGCGGCCCACCTGGGCCCCGCAGTCACCCTCGAGAACGAGGCTGATGAAGGCGCCGACGAAGACGGGATCAACAACATCGATCCGTCCGCCGACGCAGCGGACCAGGACGGCGCCGATGACGGCGTGGTTCTGCCCCTCGTGTTGCCACACGGTGAGTTCGCGAGTTTCGAGTATATCGTGAGCGTGATCGAGCCGGGTACAGCCCTCTGGGTGAACGTCTGGTTCGACTGGAACCGCGACGGCGATTGGGACGATGACAGTATCAGCAATCCCGAGATGGTCGCCGGCGATCACAACTACGTATCCGAGTGGGCGGTGCGAAATCAGTACCTCTTCGACCTGCCGACCGGAACGCATCAGATCGAAACGCCCGCATTCCGCGCATGGCATCGCGACAAGGGGCCCGAGGAAATCTGGATGAGGATTACCTTGTCGGAGAAACCGTGGACGGGCGGCGAGAACCCCGGCGCGTTGGGCAACGGGGGCTCAGGTCCGGCCGATGGATATGAGATCGGTGAAACCGAGGACTATCTGGTCGTCCCCGAGGCCGGTTGCTCGCTCTGCCGCGACTGGAACGATGACGGCGAGATCGACTTCGACGACCTCATCGACCTGATCTACACGTGGCTGGGCTGCTGCTTACCGTAGCACACTGGACGGCAGCAAGACGGCCACTTAAGCCCCCGAAGGCCGTGAGCGCCCCTCGCTCGCGGCCTTCTCTTTTCGCGCAAGGATGGCGAATCCCCCGCCCAATCGGTCCTGCAGGTCGAACAAGACCTGTTCTCCGGAGACGAACACGGTTATCATGCCGGCGTATGGATGATGGTGCAATCTCGGTGTCGTAAGACCAAGGGCAATCAAGGTGGACGAAAGAATCAGCCTTACCGACAAGAAGCTCGATATCCTCAGCCATCCAAGGCGGCGGGATCAGATCCATGTGCTGACGATTGATCCCCTTCTGGCCGAGGATATTTGTGAACGGCTCGGTGCGGAGAAGCGGCTGAGACGCTACACGGTGCTCTGTCCGCGCGCCGCCGGGGTCCGTAGCGGCATCGACGAAGTCGAGCAGATGGCGCAGGGCACGATTTCCTCGCGCTTGCTCATCTTCGACGTGCGACGGACCACGTTGCCCAAGCTGCGCCGAGCGTTCAACGCGATCGTTGGATACAACCGCAAAGACTTCAACGGTCTGTGCTACACCATTTGCATCGGTGACGGTCCCGTGAATCTGTTCCAGAACGGTCGGGCCATAGATCTCTTCATCCCGTTCCTGGCATCGCATCGGGTGGACTACCATCCGGCGGTCTTCTTCTACGATCCGTTCCTTCACTACGAGCCCCATGAGATGTTACCCCAGGGCATCGACGACGAGTTCAACATCCCGGACGTGCTTCCGAAACGGCTGGTCCCCTATTTCAAGGATGACGGCATGAGGATAGACACGATCCGGCATTTCTTCCGCGCCGTGGACAAGGACGAAGAGACCCGCAAGAAGCGCCGGCGGATGCTCAAGCACATCTACAAGAAGCGACTGGCCGAGCAGTTCACCGGACGGGAGGAGCACTACAAGGACCTGCTCTCGCGCCGGGGCATGCAGTTGGCCACGGAGAAGCTGAACCTCTATCCTTTGTACTTCGAGGACTGGGTCCGCGAACTCCTTCGCAAAGCCCGCCACAACGCCTCGCACAAGCCAACTCCTGAGTCCGGAGCCAAGGAGTAACGCCGTCTGAGGATTCCTTCTGACGTGTTTCACTCGCGCTGGATCTGGGCCGCGAGCATCGCTCTTCTGTGATTTCCGAACATGGACGTGCCCTTTCAAATCTCACTGTTCCGTCGTTACACATACGCTTCACAGTGGAAAGGCACTCTGCCGGGCGGTGGTCACACAGAAAGCGGTCGAGGCGGAATTCGATCGCACGTGCGTCGGGAATCAGGTCCACTTGTGCCGTCTGACGGCGCGGAGGATTTTCTGGGCGCACTTCAGAGCGGCGAGGCCCTCCTCGGCACTGACTTCCGGGGTGAAGGTTCGGTCTCTGACGGCTCGCAGAAAGGCCTCCTGTTGGAGGCGGACCGGTTCCTTGTCGTCGATCTGAAGCTGCTCGATGTGCAGCAGGTCGGGCCAGTTGACGCTCGTGGGATCAAAGTTGCCTCCCTGTCGCCACTCCTTGATCATCCCCACGACGTTCGTATTCGGGTCGGTCTTGATGACGATCCCGCTCTTTTTCAGATAATCGACGCTCAGGTACGCCTCCCGGCTGAACACATGGACTCGTCGCTCGGTTTTCAGCGCGAGGCGCGAGGCGGTGATGTTCGCGATGCAGCCGTTTTCGAACACGATCCGCGCGTTGCAGATATCTTCGCCGCCCTCGATGACGGTGACACCGACGGCCTCCACCCGCTTGATCTTGCTGTGCGCCAGCGACAGGATGATATCGATGTCGTGAATCATGATATCGAGGACGACGCCGACGTCGGTCGAGCGGAACGGGTAAGGACTGACGCGGTGGGCCTCGATGAACTTCGGTTCGATACTGAGCCGCTTCATCGCCTGCGCGACCGGGTTGCAGCGCTCCGAATGGCCGACGGCGACTACCGTGTCGTAGCGCCTGGCCAGGGCCACGATCTTGCGGCCCTCCCGGACGTTCGAGGCAAGAGGCTTCTCGATAAGAACCGGGATCTTGTTGCGCAGAAACACCTTCGCCACCTGCAGGTGCGTCGTCGTAGGCGTCGCGACGGTGACGGCATCGACCTTGCCGAGGACCTCGGCGCAATCCGTGAAGGCGAGACAGCCGTAGTTCTCCGCAAGCTGCGTCGCTCTATTCTGATCGGTATCCACGACAGCGACCAGTTCGCTGTCCGGCAACTGGCTGTATACTTTGGCGTGGATGGCGCCCATCTTACCTGCGCCAACCACGGCAGTTCGTATCCTGCTCTCACTCATCGAACGTTCCCGGCCTGTCAACAAACGTACATATCGAAGTTGTAGAACCACCGCCACGCGGCAGTGGCTTCCTCGAGCCTGCATTTTCCCGTTTGCATTGTGATTCTCATTCGGTTCTCAGGCTTTCCCGATACCGGCCGAACCTGTGCTCACTGCTCCTGCATATGGCATCGACCATGGCGCGCACGTTCTCATCGAGCCCATTCTGCTGCGCCAGCTCGCGCGCGTTCGTCAGCAACCCGCTACCCCGGCGATAGAGCTTCTTGTACGCTTCCGTGATTTGCTCCTGCTGCTCCTCGCTCAAGCCGGCGCGCGCCATGCCCCGCTTGTTCACCCCGCGCACCCTCGTTGGATAATGCCCGCTGGCGATCAGGAAGGGCGGCACATCGTGGGTGAGACCGGCCAGGCCGGCGATATAGGACCAGCGTCCGATCGTGACAAACTGGTGGGAGGCCGCCAGTCCGCTGAACCACGCCCCCTTCTCAATCTTGACGTGCCCGCCGATTTGCACGAGGTTGCTCAGGACCACGTTGTCCTCGACGATCGAGTCGTGGCCGATGTGCGAGCCAACCATCAGGAGGTTGTCGCTGCCGATCCGGGTAGCGGCACCCTTGTGCTTGCTCAGGTGGATCGTAACGTTCTCGCGAATCACGTTGCGGTCCCCGATCACGAGTTCACCCATCTGATCCTCCGGGTCCAGTCCGAGGATTTGAGGTGAGCAACCGATCAGGGAGTTCGGATAGAAGTGATTCTGCTGGCCGATCGTCGTATGGCCGGTGATGACCACTCTGGCATCGAGGATGGTGGCGGCACCGATCGACGCGCCGCTGCCAACCGCGCAATACGGCCCGATGACCACGTCTTCATCCAACTGCACGTCCTTGTCCACTACCGCTGTGGGGTGAATTCTTGCCATGTCTGTGGTTCCTGCCCTTCCACAAAAAGCGTCAATTCGGGTTCCCACCGGCAATAGATCGCAAGTGGGTTCCCTCTCCCGTACCTCAGAGCTTCTCGTCATCGACGAGCATAAACTTGATCTCCGCCTCTGCGGCGACAACCTCTCCGACCATCGCCCGACATCGGCAATGGGCGGTTCTCCTTCTGAGCCGGACCGTCTCCGCCGTCAGGATCAACTGATCTCCCGGCACAACCGGCTTCCGCAGCTTCACGCCGTCCATGCTCAGAAGCATCGCCAGTTTGCCGGTGTGCTCGAGCCTCTGGGCGAACAGAAGTCCCGAAACCTGCGCCATCGCCTCGACGATCAGCACGCCCGGCATGACCGGAGTCGACGGAAAATGGCCCTGAAAGAACTGCTCGTTGAACGTCACGTTCTTGACGCCCTTGATTCGCGTATCGCCCTCGACCTCGATGATCTTATCCACCAGCAAGAAGGGGTATCGGTGCGGCAGAATCTTCTGGATCCGCCGAATGTCGAGAATGGCGTCGGTTCCGAACCGCTCGACGCGATCCTGCTGCTGGGCCATCTCGTACAGTTTCCGGACAAGCTGCTGGTTCAGTGCATGGCCGCTCCTATAGGCGACAATCCGGCCGATCACCGGCCGACCTACCAGCATCAGATCCCCGATCAGGTCCACGATCTTGTGCCGGACACATTCGTTTGGGAAACGGTAGGCGTTCTTGACCGGTCCATCCGAATCGATCACCAGGATATCGCGCGGGCCGATGTGCGTGCCGATGCCCCTCGCCTGGAATTGCCTGGCCTCGACCTCCAGCAAGAAGCTTCGTGCAGAAGCCATGCTCGTTTCGAAACTCTCCGG